>SVSY01000013.1 GCA_015064065.1 Oscillospiraceae bacterium | reverse complement strand
CCTCGCGAGAAAGCTCCTCTTTAATTTTGAGGACGCTATGAAGCGCCTTGATAAAATAACCGAGGAGCTTTCTCGCGAGGGAGTAGAGCTTGAAAAGGCACTTGCACTATATGAGGAGGGCGTAAAGCTCGCAAGAGCGTGCAACGCTAAACTTGAAGATACCGAACGCAAGATAAAAATGCTTCAGATATCGGCGAGCGGAGAGCTTGTCGAAGAAGATTTTGCGGCAAATGAAGCTTAAGAGGCACAAATAAATGAATTTTGAAAAGTTAGAATATGCTTTGCGTCAAAATTGCGAAGATACCGAGCGGGTGCTTGTTGAATTTTTTGAAAAAAAGAATAATGATGC
This sequence comes from Oscillospiraceae bacterium, assembly GCA_015064065.1. Classification (GTDB taxonomy): domain Bacteria; phylum Bacillota; class Clostridia; order Oscillospirales; family CAG-272; genus HGM12713. The sequence goes on along the minus strand of SVSY01000013.1, from coordinate 31,565 downwards.
GTTGCTTGAAGTAATAATGCAGGCGCAAAAGTATTCCTTGCTCGCGGGCGGAAAAAGGATCAGACCTTTTCTCGTCAATGAGGTCTGCAGAATGCTGGGTGGTGAGGCGCGTCAGTCTATGCCCTTTGCTATAGCGGTGGAAATGATACACACCTATTCGCTCATACACGACGATCTTCCTTGTATGGACAACGACGATATGAGGCGCGGAAAACCGACGAATCACAAGGTGTATGGCGAAGCCAATGCGCTTTTGGCAGGTGATGCGCTTCTTACAAATGCATTTTTGGCGGCGGCTTCAAATGAATTCGTCTCGGCTGAACGTATCACTCTTGCCATCGCCGAAATATCGCGCGCCGCAGGAGACGAGGGAATGATAGGCGGACAGATAATCGACCTTGCGGGCGAGGGAAGAAAGCTTGATTTTGAAGAGCTTTTGAAACTTCATTCATTGAAGACGGGACGAATGATAGAACTTTCTGCACGACTTGGCTGTATTGCGGCAGGTTTTGAAAACGACAGTGAGGAAAGTAGGCGCGTTTGCTCCTATGCACGTAAGATAGGACTTGCTTTTCAGGTGATAGACGACGTGCTTGACGTTGTCGGCGACGAAACGGTAGTTGGAAAAACGCTCTCGTCTGATGCTCAAAATCAAAAAACTACTTTTATTAGCTTTTTTGACGTTGATAATGCTGTCAGATACGCTTTGGAGCTCACGCAGGAAGCGATAAAAGAAATAGAATCCATACCCAATTCAAAAACATTGCAAGAGCTTGCGAAATATCTTGTTTCGCGTAACAAATAAAAAGGGGGAAAAGATGAACGTATTTTGGGAATGCGTAAAAGATTTTTTCGGTAACTATATGCTTATGAGCGCAGTAGTCGCGTGGCTTTCTGCACAGATAATAAAAATATTCACCGGAGTATTTCAGAACAGAAAGATCTCACTCAGAGTTCTCCTTTTCTCGACGGGAGGAATGCCCAGCTCTCACGCGGCGGCAGTAGTGTCACTTGCTACGGCGGTCGGACTGTCGCAGGGCTTTGGAACTCCTATGTTCGCTGTCAGCGGAGTGCTCTCTGTCATAGTTATGATCGATGCTTCGGGAGTAAGATATGAGACGGGAAAACAGGCAACGATAATCAATAGAATAACAAAAGAACTCTTCTCGGGCAAAATTGACGAAGTAAACACAGGTCTTAAAGAGCTTGTTGGACATACGCCTTTTCAGGTATTTATGGGCTTTCTGCTTGGCATAGCCGTTGCGGCGTTGATGTTCTTTATAATGTAATATGAGAGCTGACGTATATTTGAATGCGGCGGGCTACACCCAAAGCAGAAAAAAAGCTCAGGATCTCATAGATGCCGGAGCTGTCACTATTGACGGAGTGCTGATAAAAAAGGCTTCTGCGGCAGTAAATGAGCTCGTGGAGCACGACGTGAAGATCGAGCAGGTGTTTTTGTACGTTAGCCGCGGTGGAATGAAATTAGAGGCTGCACTCGATGCTTTTTCGATAAACGTCAATCACAAAAAAGCTGTTGACGTAGGCGCTTCGACGGGTGGCTTTACAGATTGCTTGCTCAAACGCGGAGCGAGAGAGGTATACTCTATCGATTCGGGAATAGGACAGCTTCACGAGAGCCTTAAGAGTGACCCGAGGGTTCATTCCATAGAGCATTTCAATGCTCGCGAAATGACGGTCGATACGACGAACGGCTATTGCGACGTTGCCGTAGCCGACGTCTCCTTTATATCGCAGACCTATCTGATACCGCAGATAAGCTCGGTCCTTTGCGACAACGCGATTTTTATAAGCCTTATTAAGCCGCAGTTTGAGGCGGGACGATCCGCGCTGGGCAAAAACGGGATAGTAACGAATTCTGCGTACAGATTTCTTGCCGCAAAGCGAGTTATCGCCTGCGCTATAGAAAACGGATTTGATTGCATAGGATTTATCCGCTCACCTATAGAGGGTGGCGACGGAAATAAAGAATATCTTGCCTGCTTTGCAAAAAGACCTTGTGTAAAAGCAACGGTCGACGATAAGCAGCTCAAGAGAATTACATCACTTTAGGAATTTTGAGTATGAACGATATTAAGAAGATCTCCATAATAACGAATTTTAATATTTCAGAAAAGCTCGAAGCGGCAACAAAGGTTGCAGAAAAGCTTTGTGAGCACGTTTCAAAGGTGTATATTCCAAATTCGTATAAAGATAGGATACTGCGTGCACACGCGCACAGATCAGAGTTTGTCTATGTGCCGATCGAAGAGATATATTCGACCTCCGATCTCATTATAGGCATCGGCGGTGACGGCGTTATGCTTGAAGCGGCGCGAAGAGCAACTCCCGCTAATATCCCGATACTTGGTATAAATATGGGCAGAGTGGGGTATATGACCGAGCTTGAGATGACCGAGCTTGAGAAGCTTGATGAAATTTTTAAAGGGAATTTTTATCTGGACGAGAGAGCTATGCTGCGCGTTGAGATACGTTCAAATAAGGGTAACAATAAGTTTTCCGCTTACGCACTCAACGAAGCCGTTATTGCAAACGGAACGACGGCAAGAATAATCGATCTTGAGCTTTCGGATAACGGAAGACTCGTCAGCGAATACCGTGCAGACGGACTTGTTATAGCAACGCCCACAGGCTCTACGGCATATTCACTCTCTGCGGGAGGCCCTATAGTTGATCCTAAGCTTTCCTGCTTCTGCGTTACACCGATCTGCCCGCATTCATTGATCGCACGTCCGCTCATCTTTCCCGATAGCGCAATTCTTGAGGTGAAAAACACTTGTGTGCGCGAAAAGGTGTTGCATCTTACCGTAGACGGAAGAGCTACCTTTGATCTCTTTTTTGGAGATACTGCGGTAATAACAAAATCCGCTTTGAAAACTAAGCTGTTGAGAATTAAAAACGAAGATTTTTATTCGAAGATACGTATGAAAAAATTTATTTAACGAGGTGACCGAGGTGAAATCTCAAAGACAGGAAAGAATACTTGAGTTAGTCACAAAATATGAAATAGAAACACAAGAGGATATGATGAGCCGCTTGCAAAGCGAAGGCTTTAAGGTCACGCAAGCAACGGTTTCAAGAGACCTCAAGGAGCTCAAGCTGACTAAAACGCTCACGGCACGCGGAACCTACCGCTACAGCATAAATCCCGCAAGACAGCACGTTGGCGCAGGGAAGTTCAACAGCGCGATGGTGGATTCTATAATTCAGGTCGAGCACTCACTTAATAACGTAGTTATCAAGACCTATCCCGGACTTGCTCAGGCAGTGGCTTCGGGTGTCGACGCGCTCAATATGCACAGCATTTTAGGCTGTGTTGCAGGTGACGATACTATAATAATAGTTACAAGAGATATAGAAAGCTCCGAGGAATTAAGCCGTACGCTTACGGAGCTTATGAAGACCTTCTGAACAAAAACAGACTAAAAGAAAGGAGAGACGTCAATGCTTGAATCACTTCATATAGAAAACGTTGCGGTGGTAAAGAGCCTCGATATCGAATTTACCGACGGAATGATAGCCCTTACGGGTGAAACGGGAGCGGGAAAATCCATAATAGTTGACAGTCTCAATCTTCTTTTGGGCTCAAGAGCTGACAAAGAGCTTATTAGAAGCGGTGAGAACAAAGCCGAGGTAATAGCCGTCTTTGGAAGACTTTCTGCCGACGTGCTGTGCGCTCTTGAAGAAATGGGCTTTGAGAGTGACGATGGCAAGGTGATGCTCTCGCGAAGTATCACTCAAAGCTCTTCGGCGGCGCGCATAAACGGGAGACCGGTTACGCTCGCATTGCTCCGAGAGGCTTCTTCAATGATATTTGGAATACACGGTCAGAACGACAATCTTCGTTTACTTGACCCCAAAAATCACATAGAGATACTTGATACCTATGCCGCAAATAAACAGCTTCGCGAAGAGTATTCGCAGGTATATAGGCGGATGCTTCATCTCGAAGCGGAGATAGATATGGTCTCAAAGGATGCAAGAGAACAGATGCGTCTGCGCGAGATGTTGAAATTTCAGGTCGACGATATAGACGCGGCAAAGCTCAAGCAGGGCGAAGAAGAGGTGCTTGAAGCACTCGTTGCACGGCTTAAGCACGCCGAGCGCATAACAAAATGCTGTGCGCTCGTACAAAAGGCTCTTGAAGGCGGAAAGGGAATGGGTGCTATATATCTTACCGACAGAGCCTCAAGCGCACTCGATTCTATTTCTGACGCGCTACCCGAAGCAGAAGCTTTGGCATCGAGACTTGCAGAGGTAAAATACGAGCTTGAGGATATAGCGGCGTCTGTCGGCGCACTCGTTGACGATGGCGACGGAGACCCTACCGCAAAGCTTGATAAAGCCGAAGCGAGACTTGACACTATAGCAAGATTGAAGAGAAAATACGGCAGTACGGTCGAAGAAATACTTGCATTTAGAAAGGATGCCGCAACAAAGCTTGAATATATAGATACCGCAGACGACCGCAAGGCAGAGCTTGAAGAAAAACTTGCCTTTGCTCGTGAAGAAGCGAAGGATCTTGCCAAAAAGCTTAGCACACAGCGAAGAAAAGCCGCACACGGCTTGACACTTGGCGTTAAAGAAACGCTTGCCTTTTTGGATATGCCTAAGGTAGCGTTTGAGGTGTCAATAAACAGCTCGAGCGAATTTGATCCATACGGAACCGACAAGGTTGAATTTCTTATTTCCGCAAACGTAGGAGAGCCGCTTATGCCTATGGAAAAGATAGCGTCTGGCGGTGAGCTTGCGCGAATAATGCTCTCGCTCAAGACGGTTTTAAATCTAGCCGACGGTATAGATACCGTAATATTTGACGAGATAGATGCAGGTATTTCGGGAAAGACCTCGAGAAAAGTAGGTATAAAGCTTAAAGAGATAGGAAAGAACGTGCAGGTCATCTGCGTGACACACTCGGCACAGATCGCTTCACTCGCACATACGCATCTATTCGTAGAAAAGAGCGAAAAAGATGGACGTACGCAAAGCAACGTCAGAGAGCTTTTGCACGAGGAGCGCATTTTGGAAATAGCGAGAATACTCGGAGGCATTAACGTGACTGAATTTCAGCTTGCGGCTGCACGCGAAATGGTGGCAGAAGGCGAAAGCTATTGATTATTTTTAAACAAATTCTGCTAAGATACTTGAAAAAAAGTGCTAAATATAGTATAATTATAAAGTTGTAAAAATATTGTACGGGAGTTTTGTAATGATCTCTATAAAGAAAAGCATTTCGGCACATATCGCCGAAATATTGAAGAAAATAAATGCAGATGCACAGATCGACGGCGATACGGTCTATGCTATGCTCGAATATCCGCCCGATGAAAAAATGGGCGACCTCGCGCTTCCTTGCTTCAAGCTCAGCAAGGTTCTGAGAATGGCACCGGTAAAGATCGCGGCTACTATTGCCGAGAACTTTTCGGTAGACTCCGTAGCACGCGCAGAGGCACTCAACGGATATTTTAATATATATCTCGACGGTACTTATCTTGCGAAAAGCATAGTGTCGGGAGTAAGAGAAAAGGGTGAACGTTTTGGCGCGCCTACCGATATGGGAGAAGGAAAGACGGTTGTGCTCGATTATTCTTCGCCTAACGTCGCAAAGCCCTTCCATATAGGTCACCTCGGAACTACTGTCATCGGTCACTCGCTCAAGCGTTTGCACGAGTTTGCGGGATATAAGTGTGTGGGTATAAACTATCTTGGCGACTGGGGAACTCAGTTCGGTAAGCTTATAGTTGCATATCGCAAATGGGGAAATGCAGAGCTTGTAGAAAACGGCGGCGTTGATGCGCTTGTTGATCTCTACGTAAAAATAAACAATGCCATAACAGATGATCCTGCACTTGCCGATGAAGCAAGAGCAGAATTTCGCAAGCTTGAGGATGGCGACGAGGAAAACATCAAGCTTTGGAAATGGTTCGTTGAGATAAGCCTTGCCGAATATCAGAAGACGTATAAGCAGCTCGGTATCGAATTTGACAGCTATAAGGGTGAATCTTTCTATACCGATAAAATGCCGGCGCAGGTGCAAAAGCTTCGCGATATGGGACTACTCAAGATCGACGACGGCGCGTCTATAGTCGACCTCGAGCCCTATGGAATGACTCCTTGCCTTATACTCAAGAGAGACGGCTCTACGCTCTATCCTACCCGTGATATAGCTGCCGCTGTCTACAGAAAAGAGACCTACGATTTTGATAAGATGATCTACGTTACGAGTGCGGGACAGAGCCTTCACTTTGCACAGTGGTTCAAGGTCGTCGAGCTTATGGGCTACGAGTGGTTCGACAAGCTCGTTCACGTTCCTTACGGCACGGTAAGTATTAACGGCGCAAAGCTCGCTACCAGAACGGGCAACGTAATACTTCTGCGCGATCTCTTTGCTGAGTCGATCGCGAAGGTCGAGGCGATAATGGAAGAGAAAAATCCCGATCTGCCCGACAGAGATAAGGTATCCGAGGCCGTCGGTGTCGGTGCGATAGTATTCTACTATCTCTCCAATAACCGTATCCGCGATATAAACTTTATGATGGAAGACGCACTCAGCTTTGAAGGAAATACGGGACCGTACGTTCAGTATACCTATGCACGTACCTGCTCGGTGCTTGCAAAGTCTCCCGATTACGATAAGAACGCAGAGCTTACCGTTACTTCCGCAGACGAGACCTCGCTTCTCAAAACGCTTTCTCGCTTTGAAGAGGTCGTTCGCGAGGCAATAGCGGCATACGAACCTTCGATAGTAACGAGATATATTCTCGACGTTGCAGGAGCGTATAACCGTTTCTATCACAATTGCTCGATACTCGGAGCTGAAAACGAGCAGATCAAGAATACGAGACTTGCTCTTACAGAGGCGGCTAACACCGTGCTCGGAAATGCATTCGGACTTATCTGCCTTGCAAAGACCGAAAAAATATAACGATATAAATAATTACAGAGAGGTATAAATCATGTCAGGACATAGCAAATGGGCCAACATCAAACACAAGAAGGAAAAAACCGACGCGCAAAGAGCGAAGGTCTTCACAAAGATAGGTAAGGAGATCACTATTGCGGTCAAAGAGGGCGGCGGAGATCCCGCTTCCAACTCCAAGCTTCGCGATCTTATACTCAAGGCGAAATCCAATAACGTTCCTAACGATAATATCGAAAGAACTATAAAGAAGGCGCTCGGTTCTACAGGCGAGAACTACGAGGAAGTGGTTTACGAGGGTTACGGACCTGCAGGTATCGCAGTTATCGTCGAAGCAACTACCGATAACCGTAACCGTACCGCAGGAAACGTAAGAGCATATTTCTCCAAATATCACGGAAATATGGGTCAGACGGGTTGCGTATCCTATCTCTTTACAGAGAAGGGCGTTATCATCATTTCCAACGAGGACGAGGATATCGATGAGGATAAGCTTATGGAGACCGCTCTTGAAGCAGGTGCAGAGGATTTCGCGTCCGAGGGAGAGGTATTCGAGATATACACCGAGCCCGACGATCTCTATGCAATAAAAGAAGCTCTTGAAGCTGAGGGATATACCGTAGCATCGGCAGAGAAGGACAAGATACCTTCCAACTACGTAACACTCGACAACGAGGACGATATCAAGTTTATGGGACTCCTTATCGAGAAGCTCGAGGATGACGACGACGTTATGAACGTATATCATAACTGGGAGAATTGTGATTGATCTATGAGCAAGTATACGAGATTATTATCGAATACTGCTATTTTGGGAGCAGGTACCTTTGTTTCAAAGGTACTTGTTTTCCTACTTATGCCGCTTTATACCGCAGTGCTCTCGACCGAGCAGTTTGGTACGGCGGATATCATTACACAAACGGCTAATCTTATTATGCCGCTTGCGGCTCTCGGCATCGGTGACGGACTTTTCCGTTTTGCACTCGATGCAGGTGCAGAGAAGCGCAAAAAAGTCTTTGGAAGCGCGCTGAAAATAATATTTGCGGGTATAATTCCGCTCGCGCTCTTCGTTCAGATATTCAGATTTTTTGACATATACGATTCGTATATCTGGCTCTTGCTCTTCTATATATGCTCAGCAAATCTCCACCTCGTGTGTGCCAACTATCTTCGCGCGTGTGATAGGACAAAAGCCTTTGCGCTTCAGGGAATAGCCAATACCGTGCTTACCATAACGCTCAACGTGCTGTTTTTGGTAGTGTTTGATATGGGCGTGCTCGGATACGTGATATCCGTAGCTATATCCGATCTTGCAATAACGCTGGCAATATTCTTTATTTGCAGGCTTTATCGCGAGGTAGATCTTAAAGCTGCCGACAGATCGCTCGTTCCCAATATGCTGAAATTCAGCATACCGTATATACCCACCACTCTTATGTGGATGATAACCTCGGCAAGCGACAGATTTATAGTAACTGCTTTCTCGGGCGCGGCTGAAAACGGACTTTATGCTGCGGCGTATAAGCTTCCTACGCTTATATCACTCGCAGGAGGTGTATTTATAGAAGCGTGGCAGTTTTCATCCGTAAACGATGCAAAAGAAGAGGAGAGAGCAAAATTCTTCGGCACCGTATACAGAAATTACGTCGGGATAATGTTTATGGGCGGCTCGATGCTTGTGGTAATGTCAAAAGTGCTGACGGCTCTTTTGCTTGACGCGTCCTATTATTCGTCCTGGAAATACGTTTCGGTCCTTGGAATTGCTATGATATTCTCGGCGCTTTCAGCCTTTATGGGAAGCGTGTATTTTCTTGAGAAGAGAAGTGTGCGCTCACTCATTACCGCAAGCGTGGGTGCTATGACCAATATCATTCTTAATTTTATCCTGATCCCCGAATTTGGCGCTATGGGCGCGGCTGTGGCAACGGCAATAAGCTACCTTATAGCGTTTGTAATAAGAGCGATAGATACGTCAAAATATATGAGATTTGATCTGTGCGTATTGCGCCTTGCGGCAAACACGGTACTGATAACGGTGCAAACAGTCATAATGATAGCAGAGATACCTTATTGGGTGCTCGCTGAGATCGTACTGCTTGTAATTATGCTGATATTCAACGGAAAAGAGATATTTAATTCCGTCGTTTCTTTGGCGAGAAAATTTTTATCCAAAAAAAGAAAAAATATTTAAAAAAAGTATTGCAATTTAAAAACAATTGTGGTATAATATGATGTAATGTGCGTAAAACGCAAAATAAAGGATGGTCCGCTGCGAAGCTCTGCATGAACATCCGGATTTTTAAGGAGGACTGAAAGATGAACAACTTACTTCAGGCTTTTACAAACGAGCAGCTCAAGACCGAGATCCCGGTCGTAAACGTTGGTGATACCGTTCGTATCCACAACAGAATCAAGGAAGGCGCAAGAGAGAGAATCCAGATGTTCGAGGGCACAGTAATTGCTAAGCACGGCGGCGGAATCTCCGAGACCTTTACTGTAAGACGCGTATCTTACGGTTGTGGCGTTGAAAAGACCTTCCCGATCCATTCCCCCAACGTCGTTCAGGTAGACATTGTTCGTTCCGGTAAGGTTAGAAGAGCAAAACTCTACTACTTGAGAGACAGAGTTGGTAAGGCTTCTAAGGTTAAGGAAAAGATCTAAGGAAATTTTCTAATACTGAACACAAAAAAAGACACCTACAAGGTGTCTTTTTTGTGTTTTTATAGCTATTTTTTACTTAGGATTTCTTTTGCGCTTTCAAATATCGTATCTCTCTCCGATCTCTCGAGAATAGCTAAAACAACGTAATTCCCGAAACGGCGCGCCTGACCGTCGTCAAGCTTTGTCACCTCACTCGGCACGTAGTTTTCTACAAAGGAACGCTTTTCTTGACGAAGAGTATCGGTATATTTGCAAAGCTCATCAAAAAGAGCTTCGGGCTCTGAGGAATGAAATACGGCGATCTCGGACATATCGTCACTTGAGCTTGAGTACAAAAAGCAGCAATCGTCAAAGCTGACGTCCTCATCAATTAAAAACGAGACTTCGTTCTTGCTATAGCTTTTATAGCTCTCCTGTGCCGAAATTTTACTTATAAGCTCATTTGCTACTTCTTTGCAGGAAAGTGTATCAGTGTATCGCTTGGCTGCACAGGAGCAGAAAATGATGCAAATGAGGCACAAGAGGGGAATGACGCGTGCTTTTTTCATTCTATCGCCTCCGATACTGCGTGAGTTCTTATATAATAAAGTATCTTCTCGTAAGCGGTACGTGTCAGATGATAGCCATCACCGGATTGAAGCTCATCACGAAGCGCACCTTTTTCGTTTTTTAATATCTCGCTTGTGTTCAGATATCCAAATCCGTTTTCACGGGCAAGCTCGGATGTCCAAAGATTTAGCTTATCAATATATCCGTTAAGCTGCATATAGTCTATCGAATAGTTGTTCATATCCATATTCTTTGCTACAGGAAAGCAGGATTGAAGAATTATTTTTGTATTTGGAGAAGCCTTTTTTACGGTGTCGGTCAGCTTTTGATAGCAACTCTTGAAATATTTCTCTCCTTTTGAAATGTTTTTGGCGGCGCCGTTCAAACCAAAAGTCAAAAGAAGATATTTCGGTTCTTTGAGCTTTAACGCGTCATAAAGATCTATTTCTTCTTCGGTCTCGGGATATACTATCCGACATTCTGCCGTCGACGGATCAAGCATCAGAGTTCCGCTTTTAGGTCCCCAGACCTGCTTTGTAGCTGTACCCCCTGAGAGCACGCCTCGGCTTTTTAGGTGATATGTGGTAGATTCTCCGAGAAAAACGAACGAGTCTATATATTTTTGACCGGCATCGATGCTTTGTTCTAAAAACACGTTTTCAAGCTCTTGTCTGTTTTGGACGGTCTCTGTTATTCGTGAGCTTTCTGCGGCGTCTTCCTCGCTTTCTGCTTCTCGTGCGGAGCAAGAAGTCATCCACATATATATGATTAAAATAAATAAAGAGAAAAAAAGCAGTTTTTTGATCATAAAAACCTCCGTGATCTGAGTTTGGAGCAAACCTAAACCACGGAGGGTAAATGCTTATTTTTTGTTTTTGAACTGACCTTGATACTTTTGGCTTTGCTCTCTGTTTCGCTTCAACCGCGAAGAGAAGAATGCTTTGAGCCCAACACACGACCAATACACAAGCGAGAAAATGATAAGTCCTGTAAGTATGTTAGAGGGGGTCATTCTGACCGCCAGCATAAAGCAAGAGTAAAAGCCGAACGCGCATATTACGAAATGAATGATCCTTCCGAGCGGGAACGGAATAGCTTTGACCTTACGTATCGCATCAGCCAAAGCCCAAAGAAGCGAGAAAACAAAGAAAAGGAGAACTCTCGAAGCTTCTATAGCAGGGGAATCGTCGCCCGTTGTTATAAAGGTCATAAACAACATATATACGGCGTTTATCAGCGTAAAATAAATACAAGCCGAAGTTAAGATATTTTTTGTCAGTTTCTTTATATCCATGTTTTAAGTTGATCCTTTCGTATTATACCCATACACTATACCATAAATTCGTTTTTTTTTCAAGATAAATATGTAAATTTTTTATACTATGAACGAAATATAAGGGTACGCATACTCTTTGTAAAGCAGGCGTACCCCTAAATTGAATTTTATTCTATATTGGCATTATCATCGGAGCTTATTTGCTCATTTTCATTTTGAGCAGAGGAGTAGTAATGCTTTAATTCTCCCTCGTCGGTATAAACGTCATCGTCAAGATCATCCCCAATGTCGTCTTCAAAATCCATCATTTGCATTTCCTCAATCAGTGATTTCGGTTCACTCGAATCGTGAGACATTGATCGGTGGCAAATATTTCGTTCCTTAAGGCGCTTCTTTATCCACTTGTCAAACAGAGCGTAAAGAACACTGCAGATCGGTACGCTCACGATAATTCCGACGACTCCGAACAATCCGCCTCCGATGGTTACGGCAATAAGGACCCAGATACCCGGAAGACCAACGTGCTTGCCCATTATTTTGGGGTAAATAATGTTGGATTCAAGCTGCTGAAGGATTATGATAAATACTATGAACCAAAGTGCTTTTATGGGGCTTTCGACCAATATCAAAAATGCGCCTATGGCGGTTCCGATAAACGGTCCAAATACGGGAATAAATGCTGTAAAAGCTATTACGCAGGATACCATAATGGCATACGGCATTTTGAATATCAACATACCGACAAAACAGAGAACACCGATAAGAAGTACTTCAATGCACTGTCCGGCGACAAAACCCGAGAAGGCTTTGTTAGACATAACCACCAGAGATATGAGCTTTTTGGCACGTTCTCTCTTCATAATAGAGTAGACAAGACTTTTCATAAGTCTGCCCAACGCCTCTTTTGAGGCGAGAATATAAATCGAAAATACAAGACCGAGAATAAAATTGAGTACGGTAGAGAAAAGTCCGGTTATTATCTCTACGGCGGTTTGCGTTATTCCTATCTCGCTGTTGTTGATCAGATCCAATGCCCACGAGCTGATAAGCTTCCAGTCTATATTGAAGCGTTCCTCAGAACCGTGGAGATTGAAATGAACGAGCATAGAATTTATAGAGTTGCTGATGTTTTCCATAGCTGCAGGGAGAGCTGCGAAAAACTTTTTACAGGTCTCTACAAATTCGGGAATAACGAAAGAGAGAAGCAGAACGATAACCGAGAGCACCAGAAGTAAGCTGAGGATCAGGCAGACGGGACGTTTTAACTTAGACCATATCTTCCCGTTCTTTCGGGTCAGCCTGCCAAAGAGCCTGTTTTCAATAAAACGAAGCGGCAGATTGAGTACGAAAGCAAAGCACAATCCGACTATGAGCGGTGTTAATACCGACATAAGCTTATCAAGCAACGCGAGTACTATGGAAATGTTTGATAAAAGCACAAAAAGTATTACTCCCGCAGCTACTACGAAAAAAGCTTTTAAGTAGGGGTGATCTTCCTTTTTTATTATGGTCTTTTTGTTTTTTTCATTCATTATGAGTAACCTGAAACAAGTTTTGAAAAGGGAAGAGAGAAATTATTCCTCGTTAGAATTCTTATCGCTGTCTTTTTCTTTATCTTTTTCCTTATCTTTATCCTTGTCTTTTTCCTTTTTATCTTTTTCATCGTCTTCTTTAACGCGAAGAGTGATGAGCGCGCGGTCGATCTTGTGATCCTTGATATCTTCGATGTGGATGTCGAGCTCTTCGGTAGAGAGCTCAAAACTTGCGCCGTCTTCGGGAACTGAACCGTAAATTCCGAGAACAAATCCACTAAGCGTATCAGAATCGTTGTCCTCAAATTTTACGCCTATAGCTTCTTCGACCTCGGACATAGAAGCACTGCCTGCTATTCTCCACGAGTTCTCGGAGATCACCTCGATAGCCTCGACTACCTCTTCTTCGTCGGCAGGTTGAGTAAATTCACCTACGAGACACTCTACAAGGTCTGTTGTCGTAACTATTCCGTAAAGTCCGCCGTATTCGTCGAGAACTATAGCAAGGGATTCTTTGTGTTCTCTCATGTTCTTGAAAAGGACGTCGGCTTTTACGGCTTCAGGGACGAAATATGCGGGAGCGACTACGGTTGCCATTACGTTATCACGGCTCTTGTCTTCAAGTCGGAGATAACCTCTGGCATCAAGTATACCGATAATATCATCAACACTGTCGCCGTAGATAGGGTATCTGGAGAAGCGGCTTCCCGTGATTATCTTGTCCCATTCATCCATATCATCTGATATGTCAAGAAGGGTGAGTTCTGTACGGTGAGTAGCTATTTCTCCGGCAGAGAGGTCATCAAAATCGAATATGTTTTCAATAAGCTCTTTGTTGTATTCGTCGATGCTTCCGTCCTCGTGTGCCTCGTCGATGAGGGTCAAAACCTCGCCCTCGGTCACAGTATCAACAGTCTTTGCTTTGAATACTTTGGTGAGAATTTTTTTCCAAAGCATAAATATGCAATTTATAGGTGTGAGAATGACCACGAGAAAGCGGAGAATACCAGCGATCCCCATTGCCAATCCCTCGGCATGTTCTTTTGCAAGGCTTTTCGGAGATATTTCGCCGAAAATGAGAACAACAACAGTGATTACCGCAGTAGAAATTCCTGCTGCGGCAGAAGCAACGCTTGTTTCTGCAAGGCACTGTACAAAGAAAATTGTTGCAATAGAAGAGAGAGAAATATTTACGATATTGTTTCCGACCAAAATGGTGGAAAGAAGCTTATCGTAATTATCGGAAAGTTTCAGAGCAGATGCTGCGCGCTTGTTTCCTTCGGATGCAAGTGTTTTCATCTTAGCGCGGTTAAAGGACGTGTAAGCGGTTTCGCTTGCCGAAAAGAAAGCGGACAAAGCAACAAGAATGAGCATTAGAATGATGGTGAGGGTACTCCCGTCAGGCATGATTTTCTCCTTGATAAATATTGTTTGAAAAAAGTAGCGCAAATAAACGCGATGGAAAGAGCAAAGTCACAAAAACGCAAAAAAGCATAGCCCGAGCCTTTTTCAACGAAAAAGCACGCAGGTTATGCATCAAACCGATTTTTGTATGTACTTCGACAGTTACCGTCACTATCGCAGTTATCCACGGCTAAACTTCTCCCAAAATAGTAAATTTCGATAAATAAATATCGATTGACAAGAATAATTATACCATAAAAAAGATATTTGTCAATAGTAAATCATAAATTTTATACAAAAAACCGCTTTTATTATCATTTGATAACAAAGCGGTTCTTGTTTTATATATTTTTTGCTCGCCGAGAATGCAGAGTTCCTTGATTTCAGCGACCTTCCTTGTATTTCTTGAGGGCAACTGCAAGTTGGTCGGGGCAAGAGGTGTTTTTAAATCCGCAGCGAATGCCCGAAAGTCGCTCTATCGCTTCGTCAACAGACATTCCCGCAACAAGTGCCGCAACGCCCTGGGTGTTTCCTGAGCAACCGCCTACGTACTTTACCGATACGACAACGTCGTTCTCGATTTCGATCTCAATACTGCGTGAGCAAACGCCCGAAGTTTTATAGTTTATCTTTTCCATAATATTTCTCCTTAAATTTAAAATTCGTTAGGATAAAATCCAATAGGTGAATATCCCGTGAGGACAAGAGGGGGATACATAAGAAACTCATAAGAGCTTCTCAATAAAAAGCTGAAAATATATCGCTTTAATTGGGGATCGTATTGAATTGGCTTTGAGTCTATAGTGATCGGTAAAGCATCGCACGACCTTGCAAAAGACATAAGGTCTTCAATAAAGTCCGCGTTCGTTGAAAGCGTGGAAAATTCAAAAACGTAGTTTTTCTTTGGAAGGTCAAGTTCCCAAGGATCTTGGCATTTTTTTGATATCAAGGCGTATTTGATATTGCTGATATCGTCTTCTGAATCAATACTGCAGACATTCGTTATCTTAAGGTCAAATCTATCAAGTAGCCTGTAAAATCCGAAAAGCTTTCCGCCTCTCAGATCTTCAATAGGTAAGATACATGCCTGAGCAATACCGTTGGCAACAGCTTCACAAGCACCTTCGGGAGAGTCAACAAACATTGGTCGTGCGTTGTGCAGGTTTACAGAAAGTTTCTCGTACGCGACGTCGTTAAAGTTGTTCTTCAGATACGCTATTTTTTTATTAGTATCTGTCTTTGCGTAGTCGTTGTTACCGATAGTAAGAAGTCCTTTAACTTCTTCCCAAAGCCTCGGCGTTTTGAGTATCGTCTCATAAAGAGCCTTTTTTTCAACGTAGGAGTCGCGGCCGACAGCAGAGCGGTAAGCATCACAGATCTCACTCAGCTCGTTGTACTGCAGATCTTCACATACGGCTTTTGCCATAGAGGTAAGAGTGAGCAGATATTGCTCGGTATTGATCTCCTTGCGCTTATTTAAAAGCGCGAGATTATCGCGAAGCGTGTTTAAAGAATTATTTTGGATCATAGGTGCGTCAAAGCTTCATCATGATCTCAACGCTCTCGCGCATAAATTCCTGCATTTCGTCAGCACTGAATTTTTTCTGCGAAAGAAGCGAAAGCTTGTAAATATAAGAAGCCATTTGTGAAGCTTTTTCTTTGTCGCTGTTACAAAGCTCGTCAAGACGCTTGATAAGCGTAGCAGAGGAGTTTATCATAAGAGTATACTCGGTGGGAAGTGTGGACGCGTCAAGACTGTACATACGCATCATATCCTCCATTCTGCGAGCCTGCTCGCTGACTGTAAGTATTGCGGGAATTCCTTCGTCCTTGAGTGCAGAGAATTCGATCTTCGTGTTTTGACCGACTACTTCTTCGAACAAGGTCTTTACCGCGTCCAAGCTTACGTTCTCACCCTCGGACTTCAATTGCTCTGCAAGCTCGGAGTCGACTCTCTGGAATTTAACGCCTTCCATCTGTTGCTCAAGCATTGCCGCAAACTGTGTGTCTATTGGTCTGTCAAAGAGCACTACGTCTATGCCTTGTGCGTTGAACATAGAAACGTACTGAGCCTGGAGTGCTTTATCGGTAGCATAATATACGGTGTTTTCGTGCTTTTCCTTTGCCGCTTCAAGATATTCGTCGTAGGTCAGCTTCTTTCCGTCCGTAAGCGTCAAGAGGAGAGCCTTTTTAACTCTGTCGTAAAACTTTTTGTCCCTTAGCGATGCATACTCAATGAAGGGAGATATATCCTGCCAGATGCTTTCGTAGTTTTCGCGCTCGTTGTTGCAAAGCGAGCAGAGCTTGTCGGCTACCTTCTTTACGATGTGTGAAGAAAGCTTCGAAACGTAGGTGTTCGTCTGCAGATAGCTTCTTGAAACGTTCAAGGGAAGCTCGGGACAGTCAAGCACACCCTTTAGCAAAAGCAGATAATCGGGAATAACTTCTTTGATGTTATCCGCAACGAATACCTGATTGTAATATAGCTTTACCTGACCCTCGATAGTCTCGTATTCGTTAGCGAGCTTTGGAAAGTAGAGAATACCCTTGAAATTCAAAGGATAATCAGCATTTATGTGAATGTGGAAGAGAGGATCTCTGAAATCCGAAAATACCTTGCTGTAAAAATCCTTGTATTCTTCATCAGTGCACTCTGATGCGTTCTTCTGCCAAAGAGGGAGCACGTCGTTTATGGGCTTCTGCTCGGTCTGTTCATCGTCGGTCGTGTTGAAATATATCTCTACAGGCATAAACGAGCAGTATTTTTCGAGGATAGCGCGTATCTTTGACTTCGAAAGATATTCGCTTTCATTCTCACTTATGTGCATTATAACACTTGTGCCGTGCTCGGTGCGAGTACCTGCTGATATCTCGTACTCTCCGCTCTCGGAGCATACCCAATGTACCGCGGGCGCATCGGTGTAAGATCTCGTTTCGATCTCCACGCTGTCGCTGACCATAAATGCGGAGTAAAATCCAAGCCCGAAATGACCGATAATGCCGTTTTTAGCACCTTCGGAGCTCTCGTTCTCATAGGTCTTGATAAAATCAACAGCACCCGAGAGTGCGATGTTGCATATATATTTGTTGAGCTCGTCCTCGCTCATGCCTATTCCGTTGTCGCTGACGGTGAGGGTGTTTTCATCGCAGTCGAGCGTTACGGTTATTTTATAGGTCTCGTCTGTGGCTTCTCTTATGCCGAGAGATTCAAGTCTGCGAAGCTTGGTTATAGCATCCGAAGCGTTAGAGATGATCTCGCGCAGAAATATGTCCTTTTCGGAATAGAGCCATTTCTTTATAATGGGGAATATGTGCTCGGTGTCGACCGAGATACCGCCTTTTTTGATATCCTGTTCTGCCATTTTGTTCTCCTTTTTGGATCTTGGTTACTTCAAGTATACATTTTATCCTTTTTGCGCCTACAAGTCAATATAAAAAATAAAAAAAGATAAAAATTTACATTCAAAGCTCAAATATGGAGATATTACTATTGAAAAATAATGCTTTTTTTGGTATAATCTAAGTAATGGATTTTACTGCCGCAGGAGGCTGTTATGATAGAGACTGTAAAGGCTTACGCAAAAATAAATCTGCATCTTGACGTATGCGGAATACTTGACGACGGATATCATTCGGTAAAGACTGTGATGCAGAGCGTGTCGCTTTTCGACGATGTTACGGTGGAGCTTGACGATAACGGAACTTTTTTTGCAGAATGCAACGTAGACGGTGTGCCGACCGATGAAAAAAACATCGCGGTGCGCGCTGCAAAGCTCTACGTTGAGCGTATAGGAGAGAAGTGCGGAGCCAGAATAAAGATAGACAAAAATATACCTATGGCGGCAGGTCTCGCGGGAGGAAGCGCAGATGCGGCGGCAGCTCTGATAGCGCTAAACCGCATTTTTGACGAACGCTTGGCTGCTGAAGAGCTTTTTGAGCTTGGGGCTATGCTCGGTGCAGACGTGCCGTTTTGTATCGCCTGCGGAACGCTTTATTCCGACGGAAAGGGAGAGAAGCTGCATAGCTTTCCTCAAATGAAGCAAGACGTTATCTTTGCTATAGCTTGCGGTGGAGAAGGCGTGTCTACTCCTTGGGGATACCGTCTCCTTGACGAAAAATTCGACCGTTTTTCCAATTATTCTCCTAAAGATACAAATGAGCTCGAAGTGTCTCTCAAATGCGGTGCATCAAACGCTTTTTGCAAGAACCTATTCAATGTTTTTGAAGCTCCGATATTAGAGCACAGACCCGTGGCAAAAGAGATCAAAGAGCTTTTCGCCAATAAAGGTGCGATCTGCGCACTTATGAGCGGAAGCGGTCCGTCGGTCTATGCGGTATTTGAAAACGAAAATGACGCCCTTGTTGCCATAGATGCAATAAAGCAAAAAGGATATTTTGCCGCGATCGCAAGACCTATACCGGCGCGTTTCGCAATATATAGTTAAATTTTCAAAAAATATAGCCAACAGACCATATATATAGAAAAATGCCGTTGACAAAACGGCAATAAAGTTGTATAATAATAATGTATAACTTTTTTAATTACGGAGGATTCCGATGTCATATAAAAACGATAAAAATAAGATGAGGAACGAAGTTCGCGAACATCGTAAGGCTGTCTTTGGAATTATAAAGATCACCTTTGTTGCATTCGCGGCTATGCTCTTCATTTTTTGCGTTACACTCGTTGTAAGTCTTTTGTTTGGAGGAAAGGGCGGGTCGGACAGCGGTGACGCCGATGCTCCCACGATCTCTCAGAATTTCAATCTTACCGACTTTGATACCTTTGATGGCGGTGTTATCGGATACGTCGGACAGACGCCTACCTTTAAGAAATTCGTTATCGTTAATGACGATACCGACGACGCACCTACCGTGGATATCTCGCACGAGGTCGACGTGAATAAAGAGGGAACCTATACCGTAAAGTATACGGTCAAGGATATGGACGGAAATATCTCCGAGTTTACTCTTCGGTACGTTGTTAAAAGTGCAGAGTATTCGGACGCTATCCTTATGGAACAGATAGCAGAGCTTGCCGACGAGCTTGGAATAAGCAAGAGTATGAGTAAGGTAGAGCAGGTAAGAGCGATATATAAATACGTCAATTCCGCTTCGACCGTCAAGTTTACCGATGAATCTAATATCCCGCAGATAGACAGAAACAAGTGGGAAAGCGATTGGCGCGAGGAGGCTGTTCGAGGTATGGAATCGCACGAGGGCGATTGTTATACCTATTACTCAATATCAAAGGCGTTTTTTGAGTACTTTGGTATCGAGAACGTCGGTATCAAGCGTGCAGAGAACTACGAGGGTGCGGCGGACGACGGAACGCATTTCTGGAGTGCTGTAAACGTTGGTGAAAACGGAGCGCAAAAGTGGTATTATTACGATGCAACGCGCCTTAACGGTTATTTCAACGGAGACAGAAGCGACAATAACGCTTGCCTTATTACAGAGGAAAAGCTGAGATCGCACAGAACTTCAAAGGGCGGAGACTATTTTTACAAAATGGTAAAGCCTGCTAATTTTCCAAAAATTTCTTCCGAGGAGCTTGACTGATGCAGCAAAAAAATATTCTTGAATATCTTGAAGATACAGTCAAAAGAGTTCCCGACAAGATAGCTTTTTCAACGGGAAAGGAATCTATGACCTTTGGCGAGCTCTACTCTTGTGCAAGGGCGATTGGAAGCTTTTTTGCAGAGCACGCAGAGCGCGGCGAGCCTATTGCCGTTATAATGGACAAGCACCCCCGAACGCTTGCGACCTTTTTGGGAATAGTATATTCGGGCTGCTTTTACGCGTGCATCGACGAAAAGATGCCTGCGGCAAGAATGCTTGCGATACTTGAAAAGCTCGAGGCTAAAAAGATAGTTACCGACAAAAAGAATTTTGCACTTGCGTCCTCGCTCGGTGACTTTGAATGCTTCGTTTACGATGATGTGGCAAACACAGAAGAAAAAACGGAGCTGCTTTGCGATATAAGAAAAAAGCAGTGCAATATCGATCCCATATACGTGGCTTTCACCTCGGGATCT
This sequence comes from Oscillospiraceae bacterium, assembly GCA_015064065.1. Classification (GTDB taxonomy): domain Bacteria; phylum Bacillota; class Clostridia; order Oscillospirales; family CAG-272; genus HGM12713. The sequence goes on along the minus strand of SVSY01000013.1, from coordinate 11,165 downwards.
ACGGGTACACCAAAAGGTGTCGTCGCTTCGCACCGCTCGGTAATAGACTATACCGAAACGCTTTGCGAGGCGCTGAAATTTGACGGTGATACGGTCTTCGGAAATCAAACACCGCTTTATTTTGACGCACCGCTCAAGGAGATAATGCCTACATTAAAGCTTGGTGCTACCACCTATTTTATACCTAAGATGCTCTTTTCGTTTCCCGTAAAGCTTGTAGAGTATCTTGACGAATACAGAATAAATACTATCTGTTGGGTCGTGTCTGCACTCGTGCAGATATCTTCGCTTGGCGCACTTGAAAATCACGTACCGAAGTATCTTACGAAGGTAGCGTTCGGAAGCGAGCTCTTTCCGCGTAAGCAATACGATCTCTGGAGAAAGGCGCTTCCCGAGGCTGATTTCTACAATCTCTACGGTCCTACTGAGGCAACGGGAATGTCGTGCTATTGGTATGCAGATCGCGAGCTTCGTGACGATGAGCCGATACCGATAGGACGTCCCTTTGACAATACGGATATAATCCTTATTGACGACGAGGGTAAACGCGCAGAGCGCGGAGAGATATGTATTCGCGGCACGTGTCTTACGATGGGATACTTTAACGACAGAGATAAGACCGATGCGGTATTTACCCAAAATCCGCTGAACACGGCGTATCCCGAGCTCGTCTACAGAACGGGAGATATCGGTGCTTTTAACGAGCGCGGAGAATTGCTGTTTATTTGCCGCAAGGATTCGCAGATAAAGCATATGGGACACCGCATAGAGCTTGGCGAGATCGAAAGTGCTGCGAATAAGTGCGAGGGAGTAAGAAGCGCTTGCTGTGTATACGACAACGAGGCGAAACGTATAGTGCTTTTTTACGTCGGAGAGGTAGATAGCACAACGCTTACAAAAACTCTCATTGCAAATCTGCCCAGATATATGCTTCCCGCTCATCTTGAGGCACTTGACGCCCTTCCTTTTACCGCAAACGGAAAAATAGACAGAAAAGGGCTTAAGGAAAGAGCCGAGAAGATACAGTAATAAATTTTATTGAAAGGTAATGCTATGGAAAAACTTATTGCCATTCTTACGTCGCTTCACCCCGACGTTGATTTTGAGAACAACGATTCGCTTATAGACGACGGAATTTTAGACTCGCTCGATATAGTTTCGCTCGTTACCGAAATAAACGCAGAGTTCGACGTAACTATTCCCGCAGAGGAGATAGTGCCCGAAAACTTCAATTCGGCAGCGGCACTTATGGAGCTTATAACAAAGCTTGACGAGGAGTAATAGCTCAAATGCTTTTTACTTCCTACGGATTTATTCTTTTTGCGGCAGTGTTGCTTGCCGTCTACTACGTGTTTCCAAAGAAATATCAGTGGACGCTTTTGCTTGCCGCAAGTTATCTGTTTTATGCTTTTTCGGGACTTGAGAATTTTGCTTTTATTATATTCACGACAGTTTCTTGCTTTATTACTGCAAGGATAATGGAGAAAAGAAAGCAAAACGAAGACGTATACGTTGAGAAAAACAAGGAAACGCTTGACAAAGAGCACAGAAAACAGTATCGCGCTAAAGAGAAAAAGAAGAGATTTTACATTCTCCTTGTCGGTCTTTTCTTGAATTTCGGAGTGCTTGCGGTAATAAAATATACCGCATTTGCCCTCAGAAATCTAAATTCGATACTGAAGCTCTTCAGCGTACCGAGCGTAGATATTCCCGATCTTTTATTGCCGCTCGGAATATCCTTCTTCGTTTTTCAGAGCACGGGATATCTTATCGACGTTTATCGCGGAAAGACCTACGCGGAAAAGAATCCTGCAAAGCTTGCGCTTTTCGTGTCATTCTTTCCACAGCTTGCTCAAGGACCTATATCAAGGCACGCAGATCTTTCTGGAACGCTTTATGAGCCTCACTCCTTTGATGCGAAAAATTTAAAATTCGGTCTGCAGAGAGTGCTTTGGGGGTATTTCAAAAAGCTCGTTATCGCAGACCGTATACTTATCGCCGTAAAAGCGATGATAGCCGATACCGCTACCTATAACGGAATATACGTCGTTTTGCTTATATTGCTTTACTCCGCGCAGATATATGCGGACTTTACGGGCGGTATTGATATCACGATAGGTCTTGCCGAGGCTATGGGTATCCGCGTTAAAGAAAACTTTAACCACCCATTTTCATCGCGCTCAACAAAGGAATATTGGAATCGCTGGCATATCACTATGGGAAGTTGGTTTACCGATTACGTTTTCTATCCTATGTCGGTAACAAAACCGATGATGAAGCTCTCAAAATGGAGCAGAGCACACCTTGGTAATGCTATCGGAAAGCGTCTGCCGGTCTATCTTGCGACCGCAGTTACGTGGTTTCTGACGGGACTTTGGCACGGTGCGGCGTGGAACTTTATCGTGTGGGGTATGCTTAACTGTCTCGTTATCCTCGTTTCGCAGGAGCTCGAACCGATCTACCGCCGATTCAGAGAGAGATTTCCGAAGCTTACAGCTTCATACGGCTATCATTGCTTCGAGGCAACGCGCACGTTTTTGCTTATGGGACTTATCCGCTCTCTTGATTGCTACGGTAACGTCGGACTTACCTTCAAGCTTTGGGGAAGCATCTTTACGAAAATGAATTTTTCAAAATGCTTTAGCGGACAGATCTTTGAGCTCGGACTTGATATCAAGGATTACGTTATCTTAGCCGTGGCTATAGTGATAGTGGCAGTGGTGGCAAAGCTCTCACAAACCGGAGATCTTCGTGAATGGCTATACGGAAAAACTGTGCTTTCGTGGGCGCTCAGCTCGGTATTGCTTGTCCTTATCCTGCTGTTCGGCGCATATGGCATAGGATATGATGCATCACAGTTTATATATACTATATATTGATGAATTTAACTTGTTTGGAATTTTTTAAATGAAGAAAAAGATTTTTATAGGAATAACGGCTGTGCTTTTGCTTTCGGTTTTGTTGTTTGCTTTGCAGGCACTTCTCGTGCCTAAATATGCAAGCAATCCCGAGGGGCTTCTCACGGGGCAGTATTACGACAGCAGCCTTTCGCACGACGTTATCGCTATCGGTGACTGCGAGGTCTACGAGAGCATAGTACCGTCGGTCCTTTGGGAAAAATACGGAATACGCACCTACGTTCGAGGTGGCGCTCAGCAGCTTGCGTGGCATTCATACTATCTGCTCGAGGAGACCTTTAGATATGAAACGCCAAAGGTAGTACTTTTTAACGTCTATGCACTTAAATACGGCACGCCGCAAAGCGAAGCCTACAATAGAATGACCTTTGATACTATGAAATGGTCTGCGTCAAAAATGAACGGTATTCTCGATTCTATGACGAGCGACGAGAGCATAGTTGATTATGTCTTTCCCATATTGAGATATCATTCGAGAATAACAGACCTTAAAGAAGAAGATCTCCGATATTGGTTCTCAGAACCCGAGAATATGACCGATAACGGATATCTTATAAAGACGGGCGTTATACCGATGCCGGAGAGCGACCCGATAGACGCTCCGCCCGAAGAGCTCTTGCCTGAGAGCTCGATGGAGTATCTTGACAAAATGAGAGTGCTCTGTAAGGAAAAGGGGAGCGAGCTCGTGCTTATAAAAGCTCCTACGAATTCGCGCGGATATTGGTGGTATGACGAGTGGGAAGCGCAGATAGTCGATTACGCGACCGAGCATTCGCTTGCCTACTATAATTTCATTCCGCTTGCCGATGAAATGGGAATAGATTGGCAGACCGATACTTATGACGGCGGCTTGCATCTCAATCTCTACGGCGCGGAGAAGTTTACAGAGTATCTCGGTGCTGTATTGAGCGAACACCACGGACTTGAGTCCCAAAAAGGTGACGCGCAAGCATCAAAGGTATGGGACGGATACCTCAAGGATTTTGAAAATAAAAAGAAACAGTTGGAGGATATTGATAAATGAAGAGAATATTAAGTATGATACTTGCATTTGCTTGCTGTCTTGGACTTATAGCTGTGCTTGCGGCGTGTAACGATAGCGAGAGCGAAAACGAACAGGGAAGCTCTAACAGCCCTTTTTACGTCGTTTATAAGGACGTAAGGATCGAACTCGATAAAAAGGCTGAAGATGTTCTTGATAAGCTCGGAAAGGCAAAATATGAGGACAACCTCGGCGATTGCGGCGGTATCGGCGTTCAGATGAAATATACCTATGATGATATTACCGTCAATACTCTCAAAGAAGAAAGCGGAGAGAAGATTCACAAGATATCCTTCGTTAGCGATATCGTTTCAACACCGAAGGGGATATCCATAGGCTCAACCGAAGACGAGGTCCGCGATGCATACGGTGCACCTACTTCCTCGGAAAATGGAAAGCTCATCTATAAGAGCGGAGATCTTGAGCTTGAATTTACCGTTAAAGACGGCAGTGTCAGCGCAGTAAATTACAGAAGAATAAGATAAATAGATAGCAAAAATAAAAAGAGAGTGCCGAAAAATTACTTTTTGTGAGTTGTTTCGGCATTCTTTTTTTGTTTGATATTTATAATCTGTAAAAACAGAATGATTTTTAGCACTGTTCACAAATAATTAACAAAAAACTTTTAAAAAACCCTTGACAAACCGATTAAAAAGTGGTAAATTTTATACAGAGTTTAGCACTTGGAGCAAAAGAGTGCTAAAAATCAAATGGGAGGAACGAATGGGATACGAAAATCTAAGCGAAAGAAAAAAGCTTATACTCAAGGCTATCGTTGAAGCCCACATTGACGGCGGAGAGCCTGTAGGTTCTAAGTATATAATGCAGAATAATCTTTTGAGTTGTTCCTCTGCGACCATTCGCAACGAGATGGCAGAGCTCGAACAGCTTGGATATCTCGTTCAACCTCACACCTCTGCAGGAAGAGTGCCAAGTGAGGCGGGCTACAGATTTTACGTAGACGCTCTTGTTGAGCAATACGCAAGAACAACGCACGAGGTCGTACAGATCAATCAGCTGCTGAGAGCGAAAATGAATGAGCTCGATCAGTTGCTCGACACTGCGTCAAGACTTGCCTCAACAATGACGAATTATACGGGAATAGCGATAAAGCCGCGTTCCAATTCGGTCACGATGTCAAAATTTGAGATCATTCCTATAGATCAAAACAATTTTGCTATGGTAATGATAAGTGTTGGCGGTACGGTCAAAACTAAAAAAGTAAAAACTATCGATCGAATACCGGACGGCGCACTTGAGCGGCTTTCACGACTTTTTAACTCCGAGCTTTGCGGACTTGGCGCTGATATGATCACGTTGCCGATAATAATGAGGCTTGAGACTGAAATGGGCGATGCCGCATTCTTGGTAAATCCCGCAGTTAAGTGCGTGTATGAGGTAATGAGCGAGATAGACAGTGGGGAAATGAAGCTGTCGGGAATAAACCATCTGCTGAAATATCCCGAATACGCCGACACAGAGGAATTCGGAAGATTGCTTGGTACGCTTGAAAGTCAAGAAGAGATACTTGATCTTGTCTCGACTGCCCAAAATGACGATATAAACGTTCTTATCGGCTCAGAGAGCTCCGTAAAAGTTATGAATAACTCTTCTCTCGTCTTTACTCCTATCAAGAAGGACGGACGGACTGTCGGAGTGATCGGTGTTCTTGGTCCGAGAAGAATGAACTATAAGCAGGTGCTCAAAACGCTCGGAGATATAGGCGAAAGCATTTCGCTTATTATGGACGATGACAAGCAACTTACCGACGGAAATAAAAAGGAGGATAATAATGGAGGAAAATAAGGCTGTAGATCCCGAAGAGCTTGAAACGCAAGAGCCTGTGCAGGATGCCGAAGCCGAGAACGAAAACGTTACGGCAGAGGAGTGCGCGGAGGAATGTGAAAAGAGTTCGGGCAAGGACAAAAAGAAAACAAAAAAGCTTGAATCAGAGATTGAAAAGCTTAACGCAAGTCTTGCCGAAGAGCAGGACAAGTATATGAGACTTTATGCGGAATACGATAACTTCCGCAGAAGAAGCGCAAAGGAGCGCGAGGGAATATATACCGACGCGTATTGCGATGCGCTCTTGCAGATACTTCCTATCCTTGATACCCTCGAGCGCGCCGCGCAGTTCAGCGCAGAGGACGCAGAGTCGCCTATGGCAAAGGGACTTGAGCTCACACTCAAGAGCTTTGTTGAAACAATGAACAAGATGGGCGTTTACGAAATAGAAGCTCTCGGCAAGGAATTCGATCCCAATATTCACAACGCGGTAATGCACGTTGACGACGAAAGCGTCGGAGAAAACATTGTAGTCGAGGTCTTTATGAAGGGATATAAAAAAGGAGATAAGATACTCCGTCATTCCATGGTAAAGGTCGCTAACTGATAAATTAAAAAATAAAAATATAAACCCAAGGAGGAAATTATTATGGGAAAAATTATTGGAATAGATTTAGGTACAACAAACTCTTGCGTAGCAGTATTTGAGGGCGGTGAGCCCATCGTAATACCCAATCCCGAAGGAGCAAGAACAACTCCTTCCGTGCTCGCTTTTTCTAAGACGGGCGAGAGAATGGTAGGTCAGGTAGCTAAGAGACAGGCTATCACCAACCCCGACAGAACGGTTATCTCCATCAAGCGTGAGATGGGTACGGCTCACAAGACCACCATCGACGGCAAGACCTACACTCCTCAGGAGATCTCCGCAATGATACTTCAGAAGCTCAAGGCTGATGCTGAAGCATACCTCGGAACAAGCGTTTCTCAGGCAGTTATCACGGTTCCCGCATATTTCTCTGACGCACAGAGACAGGCAACTAAGGACGCAGGTAAGATCGCAGGTCTTGAGGTGCTCAGAATTATAAACGAGCCTACCGCAGCAGCTCTTGCTTACGGTATCGATAAGGAAAACGATCAGAAGATAATGGTATTCGACCTTGGCGGCGGTACGTTCGACGTATCCCTCCTTGAGATATCCGACGGAGTTTTCGAGGTTTTGGCAACCGCAGGTAACAACCGTCTCGGCGGCGACGATTTCGACGATAGAATAATCAATTGGATGGCAGATCGCTTTAAGGCTGAAAACGGCGTTGATCTTCGCAACGACAAGATGGTAATGCAGAGACTTAAGGAAGCGGCAGAGAAGGCAAAGATAGAGCTTTCGGGTATGACCAGCACAAACATCAACCTTCCTTTTATCACCGCTACTGCTGCAGGTCCTCTCCACTTTGACGCAACACTTACAAGAGCTGAGTTTGATAAGATCACCGCTGATCTCGTTGAAGCCACTATGGGTCCGACAAGACAGGTGCTTTCCGACTCCGGCCTTAAGGCAAGCGATATAGACAAGGTGCTTCTCGTTGGCGGTTCAACAAGAATTCCCGCAGTACAGGAAGCTGTTAAGAAGTTCCTCGGCAAAGAGCCCTTCAAGGGCATCAACCCCGACGAGTGCGTAGCTCTCGGTGCGGCAATTCAGGGAGGTGTTCTCGGCGGAGACGTTAAGGATCTTCTACTTCTCGACGTAACTCCTCTTTCTCTCGGTATCGAGACACTCGGCGGAGTTTTCAATAAGATCATCGACAGAAATACCACTATTCCCGTAAAGAAGAGCCAGGTATATTCGACTGCCGCTGACGGACAGACCTCTGTTGAGATCCACGTTCTTCAGGGTGAGCGTGAGATGGCTGCTTACAATACCACTCTCGGCAGATTTAACCTTGACGGTATTCCCGCAGCTCCTCGCGGAGTTCCTCAGATCGAGGTTACCTTCGATATCGACGCTAACGGTATCGTAAATGTAACCGCAAAGGATCTCGGAACAGGTAAGGAACAGCATATCACTATCACTTCTTCGACCAATATGTCTCAGGAGGATATTGATAAGGCAATCAAGGATGCAGAGAGATTTGCAGAAGAGGATAAGAAGCAGAAGGATGCAGTTGACACCAAGAACCACGCTGAATCCCTCGTATTCCAGTCTGAAAAAACCTTGAATGAGGTAGGCGATAAGGTTTCCGATGCAGATAAAGAGCCCGTAAAGGCAGCTATCGAGGAGCTTAAGACCGCTATTTCCGGTGGTAACACCGAGGATATCAAGGCTAAGACCGAGGCTCTTGAAAAGGCATTCTATGCACTTTCTGAGAAGCTCTATGCAGCTCAGGGTGCAAACGGAGCTAACGGCGCAGATATGGGTGGAAACGGAGCTAACGGTGGTGACGGAACCTATTATAACGCAGATTACGAAGACAAGACAAATGAGTAAGATATAAACACACGCGCTAAACGGCATTTTGCCGTTTAGCGCAAAAGTGTTTTATTATTAGCTAAGGATAAGAGGCAATTTATGGCAGATAAACGTGATTATTACGAGGTGTTAGGGCTTGCCAAGGGGGCGAGCGAGGCAGATATAAAAAAGGCTTATCGTTCTATGGCAAAGAAATATCACCCCGATATGAATCCCGGTGACGCCGAGGCAGAAGCAAAATTCAAGGAAGTCAACGAAGCATACGCTGTGCTCTCCGATGCAGACAAAAAAGCACAGTACGACCAATTCGGTCACGCGGCATTTGATCAGACGGCAGGCGGCGGTGGATACGGCGGCTTTGGCGGATTTAGCGACTTTGGCGATATCGGAGATATATTTGGCAGCTTTTTCGGTGGCGGCTTTGGCGGTGGAGCAAGACAGAACCGCAACGCGCCTATGCGCGGAGAGGACGTTCCCGCAAGAGTTACCGTTACCTTTGAAGAGGCGGCTTTCGGCGTAAAGAAGGACGTTTCCTTTAACCGTATCCAAAAATGCGCCGATTGCTCGGGTTCGGGCGCGGCAAAGGGAAGCAGTGCAGAGACTTGTAGCGCGTGCGGAGGTAGCGGACAGCGCCGCGTAACTCAGCGTATAGGCGGAATGGCATTCCAGTCTACAACTACCTGTGACGCCTGCCGCGGAAGCGGAAAGATAATAAAGAATCCCTGCTCGAACTGTCGCGGTACGGGTTACGTTAAGGTAAATAAAAAGCTTTCTGTCAATATTCCTGCGGGAATAGACGACGGAGAGCGTATAGCACTCAGAGGTCAGGGCTGTGACGGAAGAAACGGCGGTCCTGCGGGCGACCTTATAATTACGGTCAGCGTAAAGAGACATTCTTTCTTTGAACGCGACGGCTATAACGTCTATTGTGATATACCGATAACGGTAGCAGAGGCTACGCTTGGCGCAGAGATAGACGTTCCTACGCTTGAGGGTACGCAGAAGTTTACTATTCCCGAGGGTACTCAGGGAGGAACAGAATTCACACTCAGACAAAAAGGTATTCCTTACGTAAATAATTCTAACCGCAGAGGCGACCTTATATTTACTACTGTAATTGAAATACCCAAGGGGCTCAACGACAAGCAAAAGGCACATATGCGCGCATTCGCCGATGCTTGCAAGGAGACCAACTACACCAAGAAAAACAGCTTCTTTAAAAGAATTTTTGACAAAGATAAAAAATAAAGGAAGACAGATATGATAGACAAGGATTACACCTGTGAGGATTGGGGAGAACAGAGCGAATGGACGCAGATCAAGGTTACAGTAAAGCTTGAGCGTCTTGACGAGGCAGTAGCTGTAATGAATATGGTCTCAAATTATCTTCAGATCGAAGATTACAGCGATATAGACCTCAAGACCTGCTACGGAGATCTTATTGATGAGGCTATATTGAACGCAGATAAGACAGTAGCGTCAGTTTCTGTATACCTGCCGATAGACGGCGGAGTAGCCGATACGCTTTCTTTCCTCAGAGAACGCTTTTCGGCACTCAATCCCGATGCAACTATAACCGTAAGCGGAGTCAACGAAGAAGATTGGGCTAACTCGTGGAAGGCTTATTATAAGCCCATCAAGATAGGTCAGCGCATCGTTATAGTGCCCGCGTGGGAAAAGTATTCGGCAGATCCCGACGAGATCGTCGTCAGAATGGATCCCGGAATGGCTTTCGGAACAGGGACACACGAGACTACTCGTCTTGTCATAAGACTACTTGAAAAGTACATAAAGAACGGTATGCGAGTTGCCGACGTTGGTTGCGGTAGCGGAATTCTCGCTATATGCGCTTCAAAGCTCGGCGCCAAAGAATGCAAAGCGTACGATATAGACCCCGTAGCCGTCAAGGTAGCTAACGAAAACATCAAGGACAGCGGACTTGATAACGTTACCTGCGAGGTCTCCGATCTTCTCAAGCAGGTCGACAGAAGCGGTGGTACGTACGACGTTATATGTGCGAATATCGTTGCCGATATCATTATAAGGATGATGCCGGACGTAGGCGCGCTTATGGACGAAAACTCCGTAATTCTTGCTTCGGGAATTATAGTTGAACGCTCCGAGGACGTTATCAACGGATTTGAAGAGCACGGATTTAAGGTCGTTGAACGCATAGACGAAAACGGCTGGTGTGCGCTTGCAGTACAAAAAGCATAATAAATTAAGAGAGCCTTTTTCAGACGAAGAAGGCTCTTTAAAAAATGAGGCAAAAATAATGGAAAAATTTATTTTAATACGACCGACGAGCGAGTATGCAAGTCAGATCGTTGAATACAGACAAGAGTTCCTTGATGCAGGCGACTCTATGGACGGAACGGGACCTCTCAGAAGATTTGATAATCCCGAGGAATACATAAAGACGTGTGAAGAGTACGAAGATCCGCAAAACGTTCCTTCTCACTTAGTTCCTGCCACACAGTTCTTTTTCGTTCGTAAGAGCGACAATAAATTGGTTGGAATGATTCAAGTCAGACATCATTTTAATGACTATCTTGAAAAATACGCAGGTCATATTGGCTATTCTGTAAGACCGAGCGAAAGACGCAAGGGCTATGCCAAGGAAATGCTGAAAATGACACTCCCGTTCTGCCGTGAGATTGGAATTGACAAAGTGCTGATTGCTTGTATTGACGGCAACATTGGAAGCGAAAAGACCATTCTTTCAAACGGCGGCGTTTACGAATCCACGGTACACGAACCAAACGAAAACAGAGATTTGAAAAGATTCTGGATAACGCTGTAAGGAGAAAACAATGTCAGATATACTTTTCAAAACCGACGATTATATCTTTTCGTACCGTGTCGGTGGGCTTCTGATCCACAATGGCAAGGTACTTATGCAAAAGGCGGTTGATGATGACGGATATGCCTTTATTGGCGGTCATGTTGCTTTTGG
>SVSY01000012.1 GCA_015064065.1 Oscillospiraceae bacterium | reverse complement strand
CGCATATATAGTATCAAATGCAAGAGAAGATTTTCCCGAGCCCGAGAGTCCCGTAAGAATGACGAGCTTATCTCTCGGTATCTCAAGATCTATATTCTTTAAATTATTTACTCTTGCACCCTTTATAGTAATTGATCTTGCCATTATTTCACCTTATTTTTGATTTCTGAGTTCCTTTATTCTGTCGCGTATATATGCCGCCTGCTCAAATTCAAGCTTAGCTGACGCCGCCTTCATCTGCTTGGTAAGTTCTTCTATGAGGCGCTCTCGTTCAAGACGCGACAGCTTCTTTTCGCCCTTGCCGTTCTTCTTGAGGGCATCCTTCTCGCTCTTTCCTATCTCTATAACATCGCGGATATCCTTGATAATAGTCTTGGGAACGATACCGTGCTTCTTATTGTATTCGGTCTGTATAGCTCTGCGTCGGTTAGTCTCGGCAATAGCACGTTCCATAGATCCCGTCATATTGTCTGCATACATTATGACCTTTCCGTTTGCGTTTCTTGCCGCGCGTCCGATGGTCTGTATTAAGCTACGCTCTGCACGAAGAAATCCTTCTTTGTCCGCATCAAGTATAGCAACGAGCGATACCTCGGGAATATCAAGTCCCTCTCTCAAAAGATTTATTCCTACCAGAACATCAAATTCTCCGAGTCGAAGATCCCTTATTATCTCCATTCTCTCAAGCGTATCGATATTGAAATGGATATACTTGACCTTTATTCCGTTATTTTCAAGATATTCGGTAAGATCCTCTGCCATCTTTCTGGTAAGAGTAGTGACCAAAACTCTTTCGTTCTTTGCCGTTCTTATGCGTATCTCACCCATAAGATCGTCTATCTGTCCTTCTATAGCGCGAACCTCTATCTCGGGGTCGACAAGTCCCGTAGGACGAATAAGCTGTTCGACAGTTGCCTCGGAATGCTCCTGCTCATAGTCTCCCGGTGTTGCGCTGACGTATACTACTTGATTTATCTTAGATTCAAATTCCTCAAAATAAAGCGGACGGTTGTCATAAGCAGAAGGAAGTCTGAATCCGAAATCCACGAGATTTTTCTTTCTGGCAGTATCTCCTCCGCTCATTCCTCTTACCTGAGGAAGAGTAACGTGCGACTCGTCGACCAAAAGCAGAAAGTCATCGGGAAAATAGTCAAGCAAAGTGTGCGGAGTAGAGCCCGCAGGTCTGCCGGCAAGAACTCTTGAATAATTCTCAACTCCCGAGCAGAATCCGACTTCTCGAAGCATTTCAAGATCGTATTTTACCTTTTCCTCTATTCTTTGCGCCTCGATAAGCTTTCCTTGAGAACGGAAGAATTCTCTACGCTCTATCATTTCCATAGTTATCTCGTTAAGTGCTTTTTCGCGCTTGTCATCGGATACGGCATAGTGAGTTGCGGGATATATGGGAGCATAGTTAAGAACTCGCAATATCTCTCCCGTTACTATATTTATTTCGGATATCCTGTCTATCTCGTCTCCAAAGAACTCTATACGAAGAGCCTTATCCTTGACGTTTGCGGTAACAAGATCTATAGTATCTCCCTGCACTCTGAAATTGTCTCTCTCAAGAGACAGGTCGTTTCTGTTGTAGCTTATGGCAATAAGCTTTTTGATAAGATCGTTGCGGCTCATCTCCATACCGGGTCTGAGCGCGAGCACGAGATTTTTGTATTCCTCGGGATCACCGAGAGAATATATACACGAAACGCTGGCAACGATTATAACGTCGCGGCGTTCAAAAAGCGCCGAGGTCGCACTGTGACGAAGCATATCTATCTCATCGTTGACAAGTGCGTCTTTTTCTATATACATATCCTTTCCCGGAATATACGCCTCAGGCTGATAGTAGTCGTAATAAGAAACAAAGTATTCGACCGCATTTTCGGGAAAGAACTCGCGAAACTCTGAGCAGAGCTGTCCTGCGAGGGTCTTGTTGTGAGCGAGAACAAGAGTGGGCTTGTTAACGTTCGCGATTATATTTGCCATTGTAAAGGTCTTACCTGAGCCCGTAACACCAAGCAAGGTCTGCTCGCGCAGACCGCTCTTTATTCCTTTGGTAAGTTCTGCTATAGCCTCGGGCTGATCACCCGTAGGCGAATAGGGCGAATGAAGAACAAATCTGTCCAAACTCGCTCACCTCCTTGATATCATATTTCAAGTGTTAGTTCAAAAAGTCTTTTTTATAATAGAATGTCCGCAATAAAAGCATCTGTCGTTTTGAGAAGGATTATTCGCACCGCATATCACACACTCGCGGCTGTCGTTACTATGTACCACTAACAAATGCGGCAGCCCGTAATAATGATATACCTTATTTCCTATAGCATAATCATCCTCTGCATATTCAGCCTTTCCTGCTGAAAGACCGCTTTTAACAAAGGTAGGTCTTCTTTCGGCGACGTAGAAGGAATTTATTGTGCGTTCAATAATTTTACCGTCCTCGCGCTTTATAGTCAAGATAAGATAATTAGCCTTAAAAAGATGTTTTCCCGTGCTTGAATATCCCGCCTCTACCTTTATATCGATTACCTCGCCCTTCCAAGTGCGGTCTGTAATAAGCTTGTGAATTTTGAAGATAAATACAGGAAGAACTATAAGCGCCACGTATATAAGCATTCTGACGGTGACGTCTACCATCTTAAAGGATTCGTTACCGTACAGAAGGATAAAGACTATCATAAATATCTCTACTATCGCAAACGGCAAAGCTCTTTTAAGAACATATCTCGTTACTTCCTTTTGGATGTCATCGGGTAATATGGGTTTTAAAGTTTTCATACGGATATCTCCTTTTATCGATACTCAAATTACTCCAAAATAATTATATCACAAAATATATTCTCTGTCAATTTTACTTTTAAAACAAATACTTAAAAATATTCAGAAATATTTTCAAAAAACATATTGCTTTTTTTTAAATTGTGTGATATAATAGGCTCACTGCGGAGGCATAGCTCAGCTGGTTAGAGTGCATGCTTGACATGCATGAGGTCATTGGTTCGATCCCAATTGTCTCCACCAAAACAAAAACGGACGTCGTTGACGTCCGTTTTTGTTTTGGCAGAGATTTATTTGAACGAAACAACTCGCGCAAAGCGCGAATTTGGTTCGCATTTCCGCCGAAGAGCGCGTCAAGCTCGCTTGTAAGCGGCAAGGCGCGGAATATTGCAATTCTTAGCGGAACGCAAAGAATTGCAAATGCCAATTGTCTTTCTCTCCATAATATCGACGTCAACGACGTCCGTTTTTGTTTTGGTGACGATCTATTAAAGATAAGATCCCCAAAGCTACGCTTTTTCGCCAATAAGCATTGACAATATATAAAAGTGTGATATAATTTAAGCAAGAAAGGTTGTGTACTATAAAAAACTTGAATTTGACGGAGGTAATATCTATGTGGTTTTGGTGGTTTATGTTTGTATGTAACCTGCTGATTCCTGTTGTTTTAATAATTGCCGGAAGAATGATGTGGAAACATTGTCCTCAAAAAATAAATTCAGTATATGGGTATAGAACAAGTCGTTCAATGAAAAATATAGATACTTGGAAATTTGCTCATAATTATTGCGGAAAACTTTGGTGGAAGATTGGGTGGTTTTCTTTGATTCCATCTGTTGTGGCACAAATTCCTTCTTTCAATAGTAGCGAAGATGTTGTTGTAATAATTGGATCAATCATTTCCATACTTCAGTTAGTCGTATTGACAATTTCTATTTTTCCTACAGAAGCTGCATTGAAAAAAACATTTAACGAGGATGGAACTCGTAAATAAATTCAATATAAATTGGTATTAAAATTTACTTTTGAAACGCTCGCAAAACGGGCGTTTTTTTGTTTTCTGCTACATTAAGACGAATTTTTTACTTTACAATTTTCTGCAAGTATGCTATAATAAACTGAATATGCATATTTTTGCAAAATTCTACTTTGCAGAGGTTTTGTTTTGAAAAGGCTTTTAATTTTTTTGAAGGATTACAAAAAGGAGTCTATCCTCGCTCCGACGTTCAAAATGCTTGAAGCTATCTTCGAGCTTCTTGTTCCTGTTGCTGTCTCTATCATAATTGACAAAGGAATAAACGGAAACGACACGGGTGTTATATGGCGTGCGTGCGGTTTTATGTTGCTCCTCGGTATTGTAGGACTTGTCAGCGCTATCTGTGCACAATTCTTTGCGGCACGTGCGGCAGTAGGATTTGCAACAAAACTTCGCTCCGCTCTTTTTGAAAAGATACAAAGCTTCAGCTACTCGGTCACAGACAAGCTCGGAACTTCTACACTTATAACCCGAATGACGAGCGATATAAACTCGGTACAGACCGGCGTAAATATGTTTCTGCGACTCTTTATGCGCTCTCCGTTTATCGTTTTCGGTGCGATGATATGCGCGATGCTGATAGATATTTGGCTCGGACTCATTTTTGCCGTAGCTATCGTGATACTTGCCGTCATAGTTTTCGGCGTTATGCTTATCAACATATCGCTCCAGAAGAAAACACAGGCAAAGCTCGACGGAGTCGTCTCCAAGGTCAGAGGCAACTATAACGGAACACGAGTTATCCGCGCATTTAACAAGGAGCAGGCAGAGATAGATGAGTTCGGCAACAGAGTTAACGACCTCAACAAGCTTCAGCTCTTCTCGGGCAAGATATCGGCTCTTATGAATCCCCTTACCTACGCTATCATAAATTTTGCCGTTATAGTGCTTATCCACAACGGCGCGCTCACAGTCGAATCGGGCGTTATATCGCAAGGTGAGCTCGTTGCTCTTTACAACTATATCTCTCAGATACTCGTAGAGCTCATAAAGCTCGCAAGCCTCATTATAACGCTCAACAAAGCGGCGGCAAGCGCATCGAGAATATCTAAAGTTCTTGACACCCCCTCGGATATCGAATTTGACGCCTCTGCAAAGTCTGCCGATGACACGTCCGCCGTCGTTTTTGACTCGGTAAGCTTCAGCTATGACAAGAGTGGAGAGGGTGATGACGTTCTCAAAGATATCAGCTTCAAAGTAAGATCGGGCGACACCGTCGGTATCATAGGCGGAACGGGCTCGGGTAAATCCACGCTCGCAAACCTTATCCCCGGCTTTTATCACGCGACCGAAGGCAGCGTATTCGTTTTCGGTAAGAACGCTTCTCTTCTCTCAAGTGACGAGCTTTGCTCGACGTTTGGCATCGTACCGCAAAAGGCAACGCTTTTTGCGGGAACTGTTCGTTCCAATCTTCTCGTAGGAAATGAAAATGCTACCGATGAAGAGCTTTGGGAGGCTCTTGAGGGAGCTTGTGCAAAGGAATTCATTGAACAAAAAGACGGCAAGCTTGACGAAGAGGTCCTTCAGGGCGGAAAGAATTTTTCGGGCGGTCAGCGTCAGCGTCTGACTATCGCGCGAGCGCTTGTCCGTAAGCCCAAAATACTCATACTCGACGACTCGGCTTCTGCTCTCGACTATGCTACCGAAGCGGCACTCAGACGCAATATCGGTGCGCTCGAGCACGCCCCCACTACGTTCATTATTTCCCAGCGTGCTTCATCAATAATGCACGCGGATCTTATTATAGTGCTTGACGACGGAATTCCCGTAGGTATGGGCAAGCACGACGAATTGCTCCTAAGCTGCGAAATATACCGCGAGATATATAATTCTCAGTTTTCAAAAGGGGGTGAGCTGTAATGAAGAAAGCTAAAAACAGAGCATCTCTCAAAACAAGCGTGAATACCTTCTTTAAAGTTCTCAGATATCTCAAGCGCTACCGCGTGCATTTCGTACTGTCGCTACTCTTTACCGCGTTTTCCGTTGCGCTCACGCTTTACGTTCCTATCCTTGTCGGCAAAGCCATAGATCTTGCGATAGGCAAAGGAAACGTCGATATGACGGCTATCCTTGCCCTACTTGTAAAGATAGCTATATCCGTTGCGCTGACCGCTATACTTCAGTGGCTTATCAACGTACTCAACAACCGTATGGTCTACGGCATGGTAAAGAACGTGCGCTACGAAGCCTTTGTAAAGATACAGAGCTTCCCCGTCTCTTATATCGATGCTCACCGTTCGGGCGACATCGTAAGCAGACTTATTGCCGACTCGGATCAGTTCTCCGACGGACTTCTGCTTGGATTTACACAGTTTTTTAACGGCATAATGACGATACTCGGAACGCTGATATTTATGTTTACTATCAGCCCGTTAGTAACGCTTATAGTCGTATTCGTCACACCGCTCTCGCTTTTTGTTGCCGCGTTTATTGCCAACAGAACATTTTCAATGTTCAAAAAGCAATCCGAGATACGAAGCGAGCAGACCGCACTTATAGACGAGATGATCGGAGATCACAAGACAGTCGTAGCGTTCGGTTATCAGAATAAGGCCAACGAGACCTTCAATGAAATAAACGAAAGACTCGGAAAGATATCTCTCCGCGCAATATTCTTCTCTTCTATCACAAATCCCTCAACACGCTTTGTAAACAGTATAGTATATACTCTCGTTGCGTTTACGGGCGCTATGATATGTATATCGGGCGGCAGTGCGATAAGCGTCGGAATGCTCTCAAGCTTCCTTTCTTACGCGACACAATACACAAAGCCCTTCAACGAGATATCAGGTGTGGTTACCGAGCTTCAGAACGCGCTCGCTTGCGCGGGAAGAGTTTTCGAGCTTATTGAAGCACCCTCGCAGACACCCGATGCGCCTGCGACCACACTCGACGGTCTTAATACCGTGGAATTTAAAAACGTTTCCTTCTCGTATTCTCCCGACAAGCCGCTGATACAGAATTTCAGCTTCAAGGCAGAATACGGAAAGCACGTCGCAATAGTAGGTCCTACGGGGTGCGGAAAGACGACGCTGATAAATCTTCTTATGAGATTTTACGACGTCAACGATGGAGCTATATTGCTCGGAGGAAAGGACGTAAGAGACATTCCAAGAGCTGACCTGCGCGATAATTACGGAATGGTACTTCAGGATACCTGGCTTTGTAACGGAACCGTCAAGGAGAATATCGCCTTTGGTAATCCCGATGCTACCGACGAAGAGATAATCAGCGCAGCAAAAGCCGCACACGCGCACAGCTTTATAAAAAAGCTTCCTATGGGCTATGAGACCTATATCGGTGAGAACGGCGGTATTCTCTCGCAAGGACAGAAACAGCTTTTGTGTATCGCAAGAATAATGCTTACACAGCCTAAGATCCTTATTCTCGATGAAGCGACCTCTTCGATAGATACCCGCACCGAGATAAGAATACAAAAGGCCTTCAAAAAGCTTATGGCAGGACGAACGGCATTCGTCGTCGCACACCGTCTTTCCACTATAAAAGAGTCGGACGTTATCTTAGTTATGAAAGACGGCAATATAGTCGAGCAAGGCACGCACGAAGGACTGCTTGAAGAGGGCGGATTTTATTCCACGCTCTATAACAGCCAATTTCCCGATGCCAACTGAAACAATAATACAAAAAGGAGATCTAAATGAAAAACGAGTATTTACTTGGTTGTAATTATTGGGGTGCAGATCACGGCACTGATATGTGGCGGCACTATGACCCCGTCCGCATACGCAAAGAAATGAAGCAGCTCTCGGAGTATGGAGTTCGCTGTATGAGAGTGTTTCCAAACTGGCGAGAGTTTCAGCCTGTCGAGACACACTACGCGTGGCGCGGATACTTTGGAGAGTATGCAAATTCCATAACCGAAGAGCCTGTGCTCGACGACGGTGTTTCGCAAGATCAGCTTGATAATTTCAGGGATTTTGCAAATGCCGCAAAGGAATACGGCATCTCGCTCGTTGTCGCTATAGTTACGGGTTGGATGAGCGGCAGACTTTTTACTCCGCCTGTGCTGACGGGTAAAAATCTCATAAACGACCCCGAAGCACTTATGTGGATGAGAAGATATATCCACCGCTTCGTACGCGAGATGAAGGACTGCGAGAATATCGTTATGTGGGATATCGGAAACGAGTGCAACTGCCTTGGAGAACCCAAAAACAGAGCGGATTCTTACAATTGGGCGGCTACCGTCGTCGACGCTATCCGCTGCGAAGACAAGACCCGCCCGATAGCATCTGGTATGCACGGTCTTTCTGCAGAGACGAATGCGCCTTGGAATATTCAGGATCAAGGGGAGCTTACCGATATGCTCACTCCTCACCCCTACCCCTCGCCCACGGTCGGCGGTGACGTTGAACCTTATACCAGACTGCGTATGACCTTTATCCCTACCGCGCAGTGTATATTCTACTCGGGAATTGGCAAAAAGCCCGCTATGATACAGGAAAGCGGCACTTTCAGCCAATCTATCGGCAGTAACGAAATGTCCGCGCAGTTTATGCAGATACAGATACTGTCCTCGCTCGTACACAATATGGGCGGATACTTCTGGTGGTGTGCGTGGGAGCAAAATCATCTTACAAAGTCCCCGTACACTTGGTCTATGATAGAGCGCGAGCTCGGTCTGTTTGACAAAGACAGAAAGCCGAAACCCGTCGCACTTACTATGAAAAAGATGTCCGAGGCACTCGATAAGCTTCCCTCTCCCTTCCCGAAGCGCGAAGTCGACGGAGTATGCGTGCTTACACTTGGACAAAACCAGCAAAATATCGCATTCGGTGCGCTCACGCTTGCAAAGCAAGCGGGTATCGAGCTTACCTGCGCGTACTGCAACAGCGAAGTTCCCGACTCCGACCTTTATCTTATGCCCTGCATCACCGGTTGGCAGGTAACGTATAAGAGAACGTGGGATAAGATACTCAGCCGAGTTGAAAACGGAGCTACACTGTTTATTTCCTATGCAGGCGGTCAGCTTACCGATTTTCCGAACGTTGTCGGCGCACAGTCGCGCGGAGTTCTCGCTTCGCAGTCGCATAGCGTTATAACAGCTCGCGGCGAGATAAGATACAACGCCAAAGAAGTGCTTCTTGCTCCCACTACCGCCGAGGTCATACTTAAGAATGACGCGGGATATCCCGTTCTTCTCAAAAATGCCTACGGAAAAGGAAATATCTATTTCCTCAATATGCCGATAGAACAGATAGCACATTCTCAGGCTGACGGATACAATAAAGCGCCCTACTGTTCGCTTTATGAGTCTCTGCTTGAGCATATCAAGCACAAACCCGCGCACTCGACAAACGCAAATGCCGGAGTTACCGTACACTACGAGTCGGACGATACCGCGATAGTTTCGGTCTTGAACTACTCGGACACAGAGCTTATCAATCCCTATGAGATCGACGGTGATTGGAAAATATCCGAAATACTTTACGGTGATCCCACAACCATCGACGCGTGCGACGCGGCTATATTCAGAATAATAAAATAAGCAAGTACGGCGTATCCGCAACAAAACGGATACGCCTTTGCTTATAAAACAACTATCTGTCGTATCGATACCTTCACGCTCAACCGTTGGTTGTTTTACCAACCGAACAAGTTGTTTACTTCTTGCTGTTTTTGTGATATAATTTAATCACAGCCGAAGAGCTCACTGTGAAATTCGGAAAGGAAACTTGATTATGAAAGAAATAAACATTTCAAAAAATATAGCGGATCTCAGAAAGCGTAAGGGCATTACCCAAGAGCAGTTGGCCGGTGCTCTAAATATTTCTCCCCAAGCTATTTCGAAATGGGAAACCAATACATCTTTTCCTGATGCGCAAACGCTTCCTCTGATAGCTGCATACTTTGAGGTAAGTATAGATTATCTTTTTTACGGTGAGAACTATGCCTATAATGATATCTACAATAAGGTTTTTGATAAAGTAGCAGAGCACGCACAAATGAGTATGGCATCTTATGAAGACGCTCTTAAAATATTTGCCCCTGCTCATCACGGTATTTCTCGAGGCAATCTCAGAGGAAAGAATACGGAAATGCATGATCAGCCTGCACACATTTCTAACGAAAATGGTTTGTCACTGTTATCGGGCAAAGGATATGGCGCGATCGTTACAAGAAAATTCTTTGAAAATATCGATCAAGATACAGTAGACTTTGCGCAAAAAATATTACCCGTCCTCTCTGAGAAAAACAATATGCTCGTTTGCTTAGCGATCATTTCCATGAGCGACATTAGTTTCACAGAAATGCAAGAAAAATTGAATTTTGACGAAAGCACTTTAAGAACAGCTCTTAATAAATTGATTGAGGCAAGCATCGTCATCGAAAAGAAATCCAAGCATAAATCTTTGGGCTTTACCTATGAGATTTACAGTATGTATCATACTTGTCTGTGTATTCTTTTCGCCACACTTGAAATGCAACGCTATTCATTGAAAGGTATTTCATGTTGTATGGGATACGGTGATTATCCCATACAATTTTAATCCTTGTATTGAATTCCATCCTGCAATGTGATATAATATTTCTTGTATCATTCTATAAAGGAGAAAGATTCATGAATAACAAAGTGAAAAATATTGGATTTGTTGCAATAAAAACAGTTGTTCATATGTTATTAACTGTAGCAATTTCTGCCTTGTCACGTTTTTTATTTGTTGACAATATGTTCGGACAAGAATATTTTTCAGAGCAAATATTAAACGTTTGGCATATGGTTTTCTTTTTATTGATATTTAATTCTTTAATCATCGCTATTAATCAGCACGATAAATATTCTTGCAAAAGATTTCTTGAAAGTGTAACTAACGCCAAGTTAATATCTAATGTGAAATATATTTTTTCATCGTTTGATTTTTATTTGGAAATTGGATGCGTAGTAGTTTTATCGATATTTTTGTCCACGGATTTTTTATACAAATTCGTACACAAAATCTTCTTTGCTGGAATAGAGCTAACCGCCTTTAATAATAAGTTATACACCCTACTTATAATCATACCTATAATGGTTCTGCTTCTTTTGATTGCACGTATATTGATTCAAAAAAGCTGGTATATCAATGCACAAAGAGAAAAAGCAAACTCTACTAAAGAAAAAAAGTCAAAAATACCGCCGGTTATCAAGAGTGTCATTACCGTTGCTGTTATTTATTGTTGCTCATCTATGGCGCTCCCATGGCTTTTCCCGATGTTTGTTACATTGTGGAATTTTGGTGGAATAATGCTTTTTGTTTGGATATTGCTCGCATTATTAGTTTCAATTTTGATAACTATAATGGCATACTATATTCGAGCAATACTGAAGCGCAAATCTTTTGTAAACAAACTAAAAAAATATTGTGCTGCTAATTCTGTTTATATTTCTGATATAAAGAAGCCTTATCTTTCGCTTTTCGTTCCCCAAAATGGATTTGATTTTACCATAGAGAAAAGCGGTAAAAAGTATGATTGTAAATTTATAGCAGGTATATTTCCTGGATCACCCATCATTTTATCGGATAAAGGAAATGGTCTTAAACAAGATACGATTCGCCTATTTCGCATCGAGATATTTGCGTTTTTAACAAAATTTGACTTTGGTTATGAGAGCCAAAACAAAAAAATACTAATATTGTTGCCGACTCCAAAAACATTTTTTGTTTCCAACAATGAAGCGCCTCCACGTATGGCAGATGTTGGAGAAAAGACAGGAAAATATATTGTCTACAATTCTAGAGGATTTTTAAATGCCTTGGATCGTAATATTTTATAAATAGCAAGCGATAACTACTTCCTTTCACAATATGCCCTCAAAAGCGTCAGCTTTTGAGGGCATATTCTTCATTGAATAATTTATTGTGCCGTCTGTTCTTTCCATTTCCAATAATCGAAATGTGCTCTGCAATATCTGTTGAACTGTTTTTCGCCGTAGCTTATTCCGCAATACTCGCCTTCCCTAAAGATATTGTTGAAATACGGCAGAGAGGGCGAGGTCTCGGGCATTACGTCGCTCGGCAATTCCCGATAAACGTACTGCGCGTCGCTGACGTATATCTGCATAGGAAAGCTGCGCTCTGCTTTTATAAGCCCCACGAGCTCAAGGTCAGCACCGTAACAGCCCTCTGCGGCTACACCGCCTTCAACTCTATCGTAGCTCACCAGCACGTGTCTGTCGCACTTTTCGTCGGGTTCGCTCCCTATGCTGAAATATCCTTTCTCAACACGGCTCTTTCTCACGTCTTTTTTGCAGGCTTCACTTGCAAGCTTTCCCGAATCCGCACAGTATTCGGCTTCTACCACGGTATTACTGTCCTCAAATTCTTTTACGTTCCCTTTGGCAAGATATTTTGCGTGCAACAGAGTCATTACCTCGTTCCATATCTTCGTTGAAGTCTTCCCCGCACTCGACGAAAGGCTTTCGGGATATTCGTATCCATACCAGACCCCTCCTACGTAGTACGGAGTATATCCTATATACCACTTATCGTAATTATTTTGCGTTGTTCCCGTTTTTCCCGCACATTCTATTTTTTCGCTGAGCGTGATATTGGTAGCCGTACCTTCCTCTACGACGTTTTTAAGCATTTCGGTCATAATTATGGCATTGTCCTCGCTTATCACCGCTTCTCCGTAATACCGATCTTCGAGCAGAATGCCGCCATCGGCGTCAAGCACCTTATAATAACTGCGCGGTCTGCTGTATATCCCTTTATTGACGAATATCGAATACGCCGCGCTTATCTCTCTGACGCTCACTCCGTAGTTGAATTGTCCAAGGGCCAAAGCGGCATAATCCATATCGCTTATAGTGCTTCCGTCGGGAAGCGTTTTTTGTCTTATAATACTTTTCATTTGAAGCTTATCGTAAAGGAAATCGAACGACTCTTCAAGCCCGAGCTCCTCAAGCACCTTCACTGTAACGGTATTTACCGAATTTGCAATAGCGTAATTAACGTTAGTAAGTCCTCTGTAGACTCCGTTTGCATTTTTCGGCCACGCGACAGGTGTACTTCCGTTGCCGAAATTCACAGGCACGTCGTCATAAACGCTTGACCAGCATATAAGTCCTTTTTCAAGAGCAGGGGCGTATACAGAAAGCGGTTTAATGACAGAACCCGCAGGTCTTACAGTAGATGTGGCAAAATTTTGCAAACGGTTTGCGTTTTTCTCTCCTATCGCTCCCGCGACACCAAGTACATCGCCACTGTATGGGTCGATTATTATCATCGCGGATTGCGGTGTTTTTTCTCCGTCAATACGGAAGTTTCTTTCATTCGCGTAATATGCTTCAAGCGTTTTTTGTATCTCAAGGTCCATCGCCGTATATATCTTCAAACCGCCGCGGTAGATCGCCATATTTGCCATCTGCCGCGTGTATCCCTTCTCTGCGATCAAAGCATTGATAACGTCATCTATTACCATATCCACGTACCACAGATTTACGTTGCTTGCCTTTCCGTCTTTTATCTTCAAGGCTATCTCGCTCTCTTTGGCTTGGGTATATCTGTCGTGGTCGATATATCCCTGCTCGTACATCTGATCAAGTATAAGCAAGGCTCGCGAGCGGTTGTTCTGCGGATAGCGTATAGGGTCGTAATAGGAAGGATTATTGGTTATCGCGGCAATACTTGCACATTCAATAAGAGTCAGCTCACTTACCTTTTTGGAAAAGTAATATTCAGCCGCAGCACCGACACCGTAGCAACCGTTAGAAAGATTTATTATATTTAGATAATTCTCGAGTATCTCTTCTTTGCTCATCTTCGTCTCAAGATCGAGCGCCCACATTATCTCCTGCAATTTTCTCTGCAAGCTGTATTCGTCCCGCTCGGTAATGTTTTTTATCAACTGCTGAGTTATCGTCGAACCGCCAAATTCGTCACGAAAACGCAAAAGATAATTCAACGCCGCCCCCGCCGTTCTCTTCCAATCCACTCCATTATGCTCGAAAAAACGTTTATCCTCTATACAAACGAATGAATTTATGATATCCTCCGAAAGCTCACCGTATGATACGGGCATGCTTCTATATCCGCCGAAAAGCTCCTGACCTTCAAGCTCCGTAGCTATTCCCGCTTCTCTGTCGCTCTCGGTCCTGTAATAGTATATTTTCGACGCAGTATTTGAACTCAAAACGTCAAATACGCTCTCGTCTATCTCCTTTTCGGTGATAGATGCCGCGTATATTCCAAACGCCACGCCCGCCGTAAGCACCAAGAGTGTAATTACAAATATAATTATCAAAAACAGATTTAAAATTCTTTTCAGAAAGCTTCGTTTTCCCGCGTACATAAAAAACTCCGATCGATCGCATATTTTCAAGGTTATTTTTCCTCAAAAAATGGCAATATAATCGGAGTTTTCAATATTTTACTTTTTAACTTCATTACGGGTCGCAAGAAATCTCTTTGCGTTGTTGTAATAGATATCCGCAAGGATATCGTTCGTAAGACCGATAGGTCTTATGACGTCGCCCTCAAACTCTTGCTGTGAGCCGTACTCACCCGTAAGAAACGCAGAGGTGATCCTATTCTTTTTGTCGTTGTAGTCGCGTGCAAAGCCTTCAAGCTGACTGTCTGCATCCGTACCGAATATAAGTCGGTCGCGATAGGTCTCAAAAAAGCACTTTGCTTTTTCAGGATACTGCGATAGCTCAAAATAGATATTGAGCGCGGGTGTTACGTCAAAGCGAAGATTTGGATATCTTTCAAGGAGGGCTATCGCGCGGTCTATATTTTCACTGTAGAAACCGAGATGCGCGATCGTCAAGTTCAAAAGCGGGTGCTTTTTTAGAACTCGGTCGACGAGCGAATAATAATATTCGTGCGACGGATACGTGTCGTCATATACCCAACCTTTCTCTATCGCCCGCTTTGATGCACGCTTTATATCCCAATTCAGTGCAGGATCGTTATTGTGCATCAATATCGGCACTCTCTCTTCCTCTGCATACGAAAAGAAATCTCTGTATATCTCGCTGTCGTAGGAATGTCCCGATATTCTGTGATGGCTTGGCTTTCCTCCGCGAATAAGCTTTATTCCGTCAAAACCGCTCGACATCAACCTCTTTGTCTGCAGAGCGAAATCTTCATTTGGCAAAAGTGAGGCAAAAGCATATGAATTCTTTAGCAAGTCCTTGACCCGAAGAGCGATATCGTTACACTCGGAGCAAAATTCACCGTAATTATAATAGAGCGACATTATACCAACGCCCTCGTATCCGTGTCTTTGACACATATCGCTAAGATACTGTGCCGAACGCTCGGGCGAAATAGACGCACTTACGTGTACGTGAAAATCGATCTTTTTCATTTTTCTACCTGATCATTTTGATACTACGTTTTCTTTGCCAAGCAAAAGCACGAGCTCGTTGTAAATATACTCGCTGAGTGCTATTCCGTGTGCATAAGGAATATACTTGGCTGTTTCGGAATCGTAGAATATAACGTTCGTCTGTCCTTCAAAAATATCTACGATATTCTTTGCCTTAAGATATTCACGCGAACGAAGGCTCGGCACTCTAAGGTAAAGCTTGTTTTGCATCGGTTTTTGACTCGGCTCGTCCGTCTTTGTCGGCAAGCTCTCCGACTTGGGTTCTGCAGGCTCTTCCTTCACCTTTTTGCTTTGCGAAAGTATCTCATAGTCGGCATCCTCGTAAAGCTCGGTTATCCTGCCTACGAGTACCTTTGCGTCCTCGTCCTCACGCAAGGAGACATTTCCGTCGATACAAAGCGCGCAGTCCTCACGTATGTGCGAAGAATTTTTTTCGTACTGCGCGGGAAACGCTATACATTCTATCTCGCCATATTTATCTTCGAGCGAGAAAAACGCCATTTTGTCGTTTTTACGGGTGGTTTTTACCGTTACGGAAGTAACTATTCCCGCAATACGAACAGCTTCCCTATCCTTGAGCATATCAACATCGTAAAGTTCGGATATCTTCTTACAGTTAAGCTCTGCTACGTGCTTTGCATAGCTGTCGAGCAGATTGCCCGAGAAGCACATACCCGCGACCTCTTTTTCCATCTTAAGTTTTTCCTTGGCGCTCACCTCCGCAAGCGACGGATACTGAAATTTTGGAGTTACAGGCGAGGTATCGAGAACGGCAGAAAACATATCGAGCTGTCCTGAAAGGTTATTTCTGTTCTTCTGCTGTTCGGTATCCATCAGACTCTCATAGGAAGCGAGCAATCGGCTCCTATAGATACCAAAGCTGTCAAACGCTCCGACCTTTATAAGAGACTCAACCATACGCTTGTTCATATCGTACTTCGACATTCTCGAAATAAAGCTTTCAAAATCGGCAAATTTACCGCCCATCGAGCGCTCGCGCAGGATATTGTCTATAAACTGCTGCCCTACGTTTTTCAATGCAAGAAGTCCGAACACGATGTTTTCTCCGTTTGGATAGAACAGCATTCTGCTCTCGTTTATGTCTGGCGGAAGTACCTTTATACGATATTTCGAGCATTCGCCTATATACTCGGCAAGCTTTGTCATATTGCCGAGCACCGACGTGATAAGCGCCGCCATATATTCGCACGGATAGTGCGCCTTAAGATACGCTGTTCGGTAAGAGATCAGTGCGTATGCTGCGGCGTGACTCTTATTGAAGGCATAATTTGCAAACGAAGCCATATCGTCAAACAGCTTTTCAGCAACTCCTCGCTCAACTCCGTTGGAAATTGCTCCGTTAAGGAAGTTCTCCTTTTCGGATCTGAGCACGTCGCTCTTCTTTTTGGAGATGGAACGGCGTACTATGTCTGCGTGTCCGTAGGTATATCCCGCAATAACACGGAAAATACTCATTACCTGCTCCTGATATACTATACAGCCGTACGTAGATCTGAGTATCGGCTCAAGCATAGGATGGGCATATTCCACCGTTTGTGAATTGTGGCGCGACTCTATATACTTTGGTATCGAATCCATCGGTCCGGGTCTGTAGAGTGCAATAGCCGCTATTATATCCTCAAAGCGATCGGGGGCAAGCTCTGTGAGCATCTGTCGCATTCCGCCCGACTCAAGCTGAAATACGCCCTGAGTATTACCGTCCGATATAAGCTTATAGGTAGCCTCATCGTCAAGCGGTATAGATTCAAGATCAAAATTCGGGATCCTCTCTTTTATAGATCTGCAGGTATCATCGATTATCGTAAGATATCTGAGCGCAAGGAAGTCGAATTTGAGCAGGCCGAGCATAGCCACGGTATCCATATCAAACTGAGTAACGATAGCTCCGTTGCTCGTAGCAAGAGGAAGATACTCGGTTATGGGCTTGTCGCTTACAACTATTCCCGCCGCGTGTATAGTGATATTTCTCGGCATTCCCTCAAGCTCGTGGGCTGTATCGATAAGTTTCTTTATCTGCGGCGAGCTCTCATAAAGCTCCTTCATATCGGGCAGGGTCAATGCATCGTCGAGAGTTACCGACGGATCGCGAGGGATCGCCTTTGCCACCACGTCGACCTCGGAATAAGACATTCCCATAACGCGACCAACGTCTCGTATAACGGCTTTGGCACCAAGCGTTCCAAAAGCTATTATCTGCGACACGTGATCCTCACCGTACTTATCGAACATATAGCGAATGACCTCGTCGCGTCTATTATAGCAAAAATCAACGTCTATATCGGGCATACTTACTCGCTCGGGATTAAGAAAACGCTCGAAAAGAAGATCGAATTTTATCGGATCGATATCGGTTATGCCTATAAGATAGGCTACAAGGCTTCCCGCTCCCGAGCCTCTTCCGGGGCCCACGGGAATATCGTTTTTATGAGCAAAGTTGACGTAATCCCAAACGATAAGGAAATAATCGGAATACCCCATTTTTTCGATAACGTTGAGCTCGTAATCTATTCGGTCTTTGTATATCCTCTCATTTCCGTCGAGCACTATGCTTCTGTCCGAAAGTCTCTTCCCAAAGCCTTTTTCGGTAAGCTCGCGAAGATAGCACGCGGCAGAAAGCCCCATCGGAGTGGGGTATTTAGGAAGCTTATATGAATCAAAGCTAAATTCAAGATTGCAGCGCTCGGCTATCTTAACGGTATTCTCGACCGCTCCCTCGTATCTGCCGAATAGCATCTGCATCTCGCCCGTGGTCTTGTAATAGAACTCATCTGTCTCAAAGCCTAT
This sequence comes from Oscillospiraceae bacterium, assembly GCA_015064065.1. Lineage (GTDB taxonomy): Bacteria > Bacillota > Clostridia > Oscillospirales > CAG-272 > HGM12713. The sequence goes on along the minus strand of SVSY01000012.1, from coordinate 14,186 downwards.
AGGACGTCCGTCGAGTATTGAGGTATTGGTCTGTATGCACATCAAGACCGCCTGCGTATGCGCGTTCTCGCGGCGAAGATAATGGCAGTCGTTAGTCGCTACCAATCCAAGTCCGCACTCGCGTGCAAGTCGAACGAGCTCGGGAATTATCTGCCTTTGCTCTGCAAGCCCGTGATCCTGAAGTTCTATATAGAAATTATCCTTCCCAAACACTGCCGAAAGCTCTTGTGCCGCAGCTACTGCCTCGCCGTATTCGCCTTTAAGCAAAAGCGCAGGTATTAGTCCCGCAAGACAAGCAGACAACGCGATAAGCCCCTCGGAATGCTTTGAGAGAAGCTCCATATCTATTCTCGGTTTTGAATAAAATCCTTCAGTAAAGCCTTTGGAAACGAGATACATCAGATTTTTGTATCCCGTTTCGTTTTCACAAAGAAGTACGAGGTGATTGTATTTCGAGTTATCTCTGCTCGCACTGCGTTCAAAGCGAGACCCTGACGCGACGTAGACCTCACAACCGATTATTGGCTTTATACCGTTCTTTTTGCACTCGTTATAAAAGGCTAAGACCCCGTACATAACACCGTGATCGGTAATTGCTACAGCCGTATGACCGCACTCTGCAGCACGTTGCGGAATATCTTTTATCCTACACGCGCCGTCGAGCAAGCTATATTCAGTATGCAAATGCAAATGCACAAAGCCTGACATTCCGCACCTCCTTTAGTATCTACGTATATTGATAAATTTCTTGGCCTATTTGTCCTTTGTATCAGTATTTTTATCTTCTTTTCTAAAACTCAAGAAAATTGCAACTCCAAGAACTGCCGTTACCATTACTATCCCCATTGCCAACAGGATCTGCGCAAAAGAATTCTTTTCCTCCTCGTCGTCCCCGGTATCTCTGATCTTTTCTCTTTCCGCATGAACGAGATTCTTTAATTCTTCCGAATCATACTCATTACTCAATCCGCACAGTTCATAAAGCAACAAGCTACACGTATCAGACTTCCCGTCAAGAGATCTGACGGATATTCTGATAAAATCGATCATATTTACGGTAGCACATTTTGAAATATCAACGATCATTTCATTTATGGAATTTCCACTGACGATACACGAGCTTTCGAGTTTATTTTTCGAGCTTCCCAATATAAGTTTAAGCTCGTAAAGAGCATTTTCCTCAGCTCCGACTATATCAAATCTCAATTTAATATTCTGAGTGTATATCATATTTTCGGAATATTCGAAAACATACATTGTCTCTGCATATTCCTGATCTTCCATAAGCAGATCGGATCTTAATAAGCGTTCACCCTCTTGGGTGTTTTCCAATTTTATCCCCAAGCAGTTATTTCCCTCCTGCCAATCGACAAGCATACCCGTAGCAGAAGGATCAAAGTATCCAAACTCACCCAAAAATTTTTCTTTGGTGTTGAGGCGAGGCTCGGAATTAAAATAGTGCTTAACAGATAAATTCGTGTCGCTGGTAGTGCCTAAAATTTCACTCCACGCTTTTTTCCCAAAAAATCTTGGAATGTCCTTGGTTTCATCTGCTCCTTCGTGCGTATCTATAAATTTTATCATATGCCCGATATCTCGCAGATCTGCACCGTTGGGAGAGGATCTGATCACAAAAGCCGTTACGGCAGGATCGAGAAGCAAAGAATAATAGGAATAGACGTACGCCGTCGACAGTGCATTATCCCTCAGGACCGGAGCCGGCATCCATTCAAAAATGTAGTTTTGCGGACAGCTCTCATATCTGTGGGAAATCTCATTCAAATACGACGAAAAGCTCTTTTGTTCTCCCGCGCAAAACTTTCCCGTGTTTCCTTGAATTGCAACGTCTATAAGCGTATTTTTAGTTAGTTCGGTTATACCCAAAGGGGTATGGCTTGAATACACAAGCAACGAGCACTTCAAGCCTCTGTTGAATCCGTTGTCAAGATACTCAAAAACCTTCTCAAAAAGCATTTTTGAGGGATTTTGTGGTTCTTCCTCCGTATTCTCAGCGAAGTCACTTCCGTCAAAGGGAATGACTATATCTATTGAATTATTCACCGTTCTTGCGGCATTAGCGACCACTACTGCGTATTCTCCGCAAAGCATCACGTAACGCTTAAGCGACTCCGTGTCAGATATTTTACGCGGCTCATTCCAAAAGTCACCGAGGACGAATCCGGATATTTTATTTTTTTCCGGTTGTGAGTAACGCTCGGTCAAAAAAGACACTGCCGCGTGAATACGGATAAGCTCATCCTCTTTATCAAGATGAGGAACAGAATGTTCGACTACTGTTCCAAGTTCGGTGTTTGTCTCTCTGTACAAAAAGCGAAGATAAACTTTAGTTCCCGCTACAGATGCCGAGTTTATTGCAACGTCAAGTCCGTCTATTACTGAGCTGTTAAAAAAATACTGTTTCCCTTCTGCCAATATGAAAGTATTACTTGAATTCTGAGAAAAAAGCTCCTCAAAATATACGGGCAAAATAAGTGTTCCCGCGTCGCTCTCAGTAGCAAATGAAGAAAACTGCGTTGCAAGTCCTTTGTAGTTGCGTATACCGCTCTGCTCCTCCGACACGGCTTCGACCTCTGGATATTGTGCGTTTGCGGCAAGTGTCATTAGACCGTCGGGCGAGCGAAAGAATATTGCGTATCTCGAATACCTGTATTTTATCTTATCAGCCTTAAATGAAAATTCAAATTTTATCGATGCAGCAGTTTCGGCAAGCGGTTTAGCCTCCGGATCTGCCGCCACCTCTTGCTCGGTAACACCAACAGGCACGGCATAAACGCAAAGCGTACAATCTCCATACTTGCCAAACAGACGATTATCAATACTTCCGCTAAGCCTTACCCTCTTTTCTTCAACGTCGTATATGCACGTATATGTAAGAACGTCAGATAACGTTTCGTTCTCTTTCGGCGTTTGTGACGAATCGTTCGTATCGGCGTCGTCGATTGCATAGGAAGGTAAAACAACGTTAACACACAAAATACACAACAATACGAATACAGACAGTATCTTTTTCACGGCTTTCCTCCCTTTCAACAAAGTAAATTATGCACATCAAGCATTCTCAATATATTATATCACATATTTCGATCAAATGGAATAGAATTTTTCAAATTTTATTACAGTAATAGTTTTATTAACAATAAAAAACGGCAGACCGTGTTTGTATGGCGGTAGCGCAAGCTTTAGCAACGGACGCTTTGCGTCTCGTCGCGGGGTTCGAATCGTTATGTGAACGAATAAAAGAAAACAGACCGACGATGTCGGTATGTCGTTAAGCTTCAGGGATATCGAACCCTATGCTTGCGCAATAATGCCATATTATCGTTTATGCAACGGTAGCGCAAGCTTTAGCGACGGACGCTTTGCGTCTCGTCGCGGGGTTCGAATCGTTATGTGAACGAATAAAAGAAAACAGACCGACATCGTCGGTCTGCGAACTGTTTTCAGGGATTCGAACCCTATACTTGCGCCTTTATTTCATATTATCGTCTGTGCTGTGGTAGCGCAAGCTTTAGCAACGGACGCTTTGCGTCTCGTTGCGGGGTTCAAATCGTTATGTGAACGAATAAAAGAAAACAGACCGACGATGTCGGTCTGTCGTTAAGCTTCAGGGATATCGAACCCTATGCTTGCGCAATAATACCATATTATCGTTTATGCAGCGGTAGCGCAAGCTTTAGCGACGGACGCTTTGCGTCTCGTCGCGGGGTTCGAACCGTTTTGTGAAGCGATAAAAATAAGAGAGACCGATTTTATCGGTCTCTCTTATTTTTATGGTGCACCTTCAGGGATTCGAACCCGGGACCCACTGATTAAGAGTCAGTTGCTCTACCAACTGAGCTAAAGGTGCATTTTTTCGCAACGGCAGTATTATAGCACACTTTGCTCGGTTTGTCAACACTAAATTGAAAAATATTTTAAAAATTTTTCATCGAATCAGAAAATGCCTTAAAAATATTTATCGCATTCTGATCGTATTCTGTCATTCTCTCGGGGTGCCACTGAAATCCAACAACAAATTTCTTTTCAGGCATATATATCCCCTCTATTACCCCGTCCTCTTTTGATACCGCAAATATCTTAAAACCGTCCGCAAGCTTTTTTACAGCTTGGTGGTGAAAGCTGTTTACCGATATCTTCTTATCTGTGATATCTATAATGTCAAAAATTTTGTCGTCTACTATATCCACTGTATGTTCCGCAAGCTTTTTTTCCACTGTAGAATGTTGCAGCGACTTTTCTATCTGGGACGGAACATCCTGCCAAAGAGTTCCTCCAAAGCAAACGTTGAGCATCTGCACACCGCGACAGATAGCAAGAACGGGTTTATCTTTTTTTACAGCCATTTGTGTAAGAAGAATTTCAAACGCATCGCGCTCCGCACTTATATCCCCGCATTTTTCTATCTTTTGTTCGCCGTATCGAGCAGGCTCTATATCGGGTCCTCCTGACAGCAAGATCCCATCGCACATATCAAGCATCTGCTCAATACTCTCTTCGTCAGTCGCAGACGGAAGTATAATTGGCATTACCCCCGCGCCTATCAGACTGTTTATATATTCCTGACTGATTCTGCAAACTCCCTCTGCAGCATCGCCCGAGTGAGATATTCCAACTACTTTCTTACGCATAGTATTCCCTCTTTAATAAGTATTTCCCGATTGAAAATCCCCCTTCGTACGAAGGGGGATAAGTATTAAATTTTAATTACTTAGCAGCCTTGACTGCATCCTTAGTTCCGTAGTAGATCATCTTTCCGGACTTCTTGAATACCCAATCAGAATCCTCAGCATCGCCTTTCTTACCGTCTGCGTAATCTTCAACCTTCTCGAAAGCATTATTTGCATCTTCAGCTTCTTCGAAGTAGATAATAGTAACGTGAGCATACTTGTCATCGATCTTGCCGGTTCCGCTTACAACGCTGGAGATACCGTCAACGCCCAAAACCTTAAGCGCTGTGGGGATAACCAGAGTATCCTTGCCTGCAAAAGTAACGCCGTTTTCCTTGAGAGACTCGAGAGCCTTATCAGGATCGGGGTTAGGACCGCCACAGGATGCAAGAGTCAAGCAAAGCATTACCGCTACCATTGCAACTGCCAAAATTCTAAGTGTGTTTTTCATAATTATAAAATCTCCTTTCTAAATTATGACATCACAATTCTATCACAAATCAAACATAAAGTCAAGCTTTTTTATCATTTTTCTTAGAAGTTTTCAGTTTATTAACAAGACCATCGGCGAAAACACCGATAAGCGATGCAAATAATATCCATACGAAAGTATTGCCTATATGTACACAGACGGTATCCGCACTGCGCGCATACACGGTAGCATATACGTTTCCCTCTACGAGCGGATCAAGCATAGAGATCACCTCGCCTCTCGGGGTTATCACGGTGGAAATTCCCGTATTTGCCGCCCTTGTAACATATCTTCCGCTTTCTATAGCTCGGATCTGTGCCTGTGCGTTATGCATATACAGAGCAGCCGAATCGCTGAACCACGAGTCATTAGTTGCAAGGCATATAAGCTCTGCCCCGTTGCGTACGCTATCGTACGTAAGCTCCTCGTATATCGAGTCAAAACAGATCAGAGCGCCTATAGCGAACTCCCCCGTTTCTATAACGTTAGCTCCCTCTCCCGCATCGATGTCGTCAGAGCTGAGAACGAGCTCTGCAAGAGGAGGTATCAGCGTTTCTATAAGCGGGCGAAGAGGAACGTATTCGCCAAACGGAACCAGGTGCTGTTTTGAGTATACCGTGTCAAGCCTTTCGCCGCTCGGCGCATAGCATATCAGCGAATTGAGCGAATCTTTTTCTCCCTCTTGAGTATATGCTCCAACTAAAACGTAGATGCCGTAACGCTTCGAAATATCCCCAAAAGTCTTATTAAAATAGGCGTATTGATCTGAATCGAAATCATACGGAAACGCAGTTTCGGGAAGAACTACAAGTTCTGCGCCTTCCTCTGCCGCTTTTGCGACAAGTCTTGTATAGACCTCAGTTGTTTTTATCTCGCTATCGTCACTCCACTTATCACTCGACGAGATATTTCCTTGAATACAAGCTACTTTTATTGCCTTTCCGTCTTCGATATCCGTCGTAAACCAAATAAGCGTACCTGCGCCGTACTGAAAAACAAGAAGAGATGCCGCGAGTATGACACCGCGTTTCCACTTAGTATGGCATATCAATGCATACGCAAGCAAAAAATTAACCGCTACTATCAAAAAAGTAACGAAATAAGAACCAAGGTAGGATGCGGTCTGCAGACCCACAAGATATTTTGACTGTCCTATCGGCAAACGTCCCCACGGAACGCCCCACCAGCCTATCGTTTGGCTCCATTCAAAAACCGCCCACAAAGCCGCCGCAACGAACGGACGAAGCAACGCAAAGCGCTCGCACAAACGACATCTGAACAGAATTCCCGCAAAGACGAAAACACATCCGCCCATAAGAGTCTGAAGAAGCGAAAGCCCAAACCACGCGAGTATCACTACCGCAAGTGCCGCGCCTTTTGTCATTCCATCGATAAATTCCAACGGATACAAATAGACGAACCAATGATAGCAAACAAGATAATACGCGTAAAAAAAGATCAGTCCGTCAAAATAAAGTGAACGAAGCCTTACTGCTCTGTCGGATGCTCGCACAAGTACAACGATACCTACGGGTATCATAGTTATCCACTCAAAAAATCCGAGCTTTGTAAATACGAGCATAAGTCCCGTAAGAAGTCCGCCGAGAGCAAGGAAAATGTATCTGTATTTATTATTCACTGTCGATATCAGCTTGTTTGATATCTGTGTAAGCTGCATATTCCTACTCCTTTACGTCCTTCAAAAACCATATATCGCTCTTATCGAGAGCAAACGTTCTTCCTTCAAGATATGAAAGGCTGTTTTCCTCTTCCGTTTTTTTGAAATACAGCTTATATGCATACAAGGCCTGATATTTGTATCCTCTCGTCTTTTCCTCTCGGTTTACGCCGTATTTTCCGTCGCCAACGAGAGAATGCCCTATATGCGACATATGAGCTCTTATCTGGTGAGTTCGTCCTGTTATAAGATCGACCTCAAGTAAGGAGATCTCGCCGTCACTCTTGAGTACGCGATAACGGGTGATTATTTCTTTTGATCCGGCAAATTCGCGGTCTCTTACCTCGACCGTATTATTTTTACTATCCTTTCTCAGATAGGCGCGAAGCTCCGCTTCTTTTTTCTTGGGTGTGCCGTGAACAAGACAAAGGTAGGTCTTGGTAAGACAGTCGTTTTTTATCTTTTCATTCATCAACCTGAGAGCCTCGGCATTCTTTGCCGCTATAACGATACCGCCCGTATTTCTGTCTATACGGTTACAAAGCGCAGGAGCAAAGGATTGCTCTGTATACGGGTCGTATTCTCCCTTCTGACAAAGATATGCCTTAACGTGCATAATAAGCGTATTTTCCCCCGCTTCGCTGTCCTCGTGAACAAGAACACCCGGACGCTTATTGAGGAGCATTATATTGTCGTCCTCATAGAGTATATCGAGCTTGGGAACTATCCTTTCAAGTGCGCCGAGATCCTTTTCGGGAGAATCGAAAAACTCTTCTTTTATAAAGAGCTGTATCTCGTCGCCCTCGCAAAGAACGTATTTCTGGTCGGTCCTTTTTCGGTTGACCTTTATTTTTTTAGTTCTTATAAGCTTATACATCATGGACGCAGGAAGACCTTTTACGGCTTTGCCGAGAAACTTATCAAGTCTCTGCCCCGCGTCGTTTTTCTTTACCGTGATAATTCTCATTTACAAAATAATACCTTCCGATATTTTAACTGTAAACATTATACCACACCAAAGCCAAACTGTCAATCAATTTTCTGTATAACCGAAAGCTTTCCTTTGCTTCTTATTTACTTTCGGCTCTCATATATTTAACTATTCAATAAAATGCAAGGAGCGATAATGAAAAATAAAACTTTGTTAATTACGTTTGGCACGCGCCCCGAAGCCATAAAACTCATACCACTCATAAGAACCTTGAAAAGCTCGGACAATTTTGAATTGAAGGTGTGCGTTAGTGCACAGCACCGACAGATGCTTGACTCGGTGTTAGATGAATACGAAATAGTTCCCGACTACGACCTTGACGTAATGAAAGAAAGACAATCTCTCGACTATCTTACCTCTTCTATCGTAACTAAGACGGGCGAGATATTGGATACGCTCAATCCCTGCGCCGTTATAGTTCACGGAGATACAACCACAGCATTCTGCTCGGCTCTCGCGGCGTTTTATCGGCATATACCCGTCGTACATATAGAAGCGGGGCTCCGCACCAAAAATATCTTTTCGCCGCACCCCGAAGAGTTTAACCGCCGCGCAATATCAATAATAGCAGACTATCATTTTGCGCCTACAAAAACTGCCGCAGATACCCTTATCGCCGAAGGAACGGATAAAAACAGAATTTTCACCGTGGGAAACACCGCGATAGATACTCTCCTGTATAATTTAAAGTGCTTTACCTCCGAAGATATAGAAGATATACGCATTGAAATCGATAAAAAATGCGTTCTTATCACGGTTCACCGTCGGGAACATTCCGAGCTTGAATTAAGAGAAATATTCGAAGCGATACGCACGCTATGCTTAAGGCACCCTGACGTCAGTGCGATATATCCGCTTCACAAAACTCCGAGAATAAGAGAACTCGCCAAAAAGTACTTTGATAATATTCCAAATATCGCCTTGTGCGAACCTCTGAACACAAAAGATTTTCATTTTCTTCTTTCAAAAGCATATATGGTACTTACCGACAGCGGAGGAATACAGGAGGAAGCCGTGGCGTTAGGTATTCCCACGCTTGTTCTCAGGAGCGTTACGGAGCGTCAAGAAGGCATAGGGCATTCTCTGCTTTTGGCAGGAACGAACAAAGAAGATATCCTTTTCTCTGCTGAACGGTTGCTTAACGATACGGTTGAATACAGACGTCTCTCAAGAGCGAGCAACGTATTCGGCGACGGTCACGCAAGCGAGAGAATAGCCGATATTCTCGGAAAGCTCTTATAAAGCTATTTACAAAAAAAGAATTTCGTGGTAAAATAATGGCAGTAAACATAGGAGCGTAATTATGGATCTCGATAGAAAGCGCACGGTTGGCATTTACACGCTTGGCTGTAAAGTAAATCAATATGAATCCGAAGCAATAGCAGAGGCGCTTTGCAAAGGCGGAGCGACGATCCTCTCACCGTCGCAGATATGCGATGCTTACGTGATAAATACCTGCACCGTCACTGCAGAGTCAGACAGAAAAGCGCGGCAGTTCATTCGCCGTGCCATATCTAAAAATCCCGAGGCATTCATCGTTGTCACGGGGTGCTTTGCTCAAACCTCACCGCAAAGTATCGCCAATATATCGGGCGTTGACGTAATAATCGGAAACACCGATAAGCTTTTAGCGGCGGAAAAGATCATTGAGTTTTTTTACGGCGGTAAAAAGAACGAAGCGCCTCAAATAATAGTAAACGATATTGAAAATTCCTCATTTGAACAGATGTCTATAACCCGATTTGACCGTACGCGAGCTTACGTCAAGATCGAGGACGGCTGTGAAAACAAATGCACCTACTGCATAATCCCATATGCACGCGGAAAGGTGCGTTCAAAAGACCCTTATGAGCTCATACGCGAGGTCGAAGAGCTGGTTGCGGGCGGTTGCCGCGAGATAGTTCTCACGGGCATAGAAACAGCCTCTTACGGCAAGGATCTTGAAAACGTTGATCTTGCGGATATCCTTTGCCGTGTCGATAAGATAAAGGGTATTGGACGCGTGCGCCTCGGCTCGCTTGACCCCTCACTGATCAAGCCCGACTTTGTAAAAAAGATCTCTTCTCTGTCCTGCTTAGCACCGCATTTTCATCTTTCGCTTCAGAGCGGCAGCGATCGCGTTCTTGCGCTGATGAAAAGAAAATACAACTCAAAGATGGCTATGAGAGCAATAGAGCTTCTGAGAGCCGAGATCCCTAACGTAAAGTTCACCACCGACGTTATCGTCGGATTTCCCGGCGAGACCGAAGAGGATTTTATTAACACCTGCGAGTTTGTAAAGATGGCAGGATTTCTTACAGTACACATATTCCCCTACTCGAGAAGAGACGGCACACCTGCGGCAACTATGGCAGATCAGCTTCCGACAGATGTAAAGAGCAGACGTCTGCACGAGCTTGAAGATATATGTGCTACCGTCACAAAAGAGCTTCTTGAACGCGAAGTAGCTTCAAGCAGCGTTCGCACGGTCTTATTTGAAACCTATGAAAACGGACACGCTTACGGCCATACCGACGATTTTATTGAAGTGTGCGTCCGCTCGGCTACAGATCTGCGTTCTACGCTCCGTAAAGTTAGCTTTGAGAGCACTGACGGGAAGCTTATTTTTGCTAAACTTCAGGAGTAAAAAATATTTTAAAAAATTTTTCAAAAAGCTCTTGCATTTTCTTTTCAGATATGGTATAATAGCAAATGTTCTATGAGTTCATAAATTCTAACGATAAAAGTTATGCGCGTACGTGCATTGTAGGAGGTGTCAATATGGCAAAGTGTAGTGTTTGCGGAAAGGGCGTTGTTTTCGGACAGGCAGTTTCCCACTCTCATCGTAAAACAAACAGAACTTGGAAGCCCAACATCCGTAAGGTAAAGGCTATGGTTAACGGTACACCTAAGACCATTGCTGTTTGCTCCAGCTGCCTTCGTTCTGGCAAAGTTACCAGAGTTTAATTGCTCTGTATGATCCTATTTGCGTGCGCAATACGGATTAAAGATCAAAAAGCAGGTTCGCGTGCGAAGCTGCTTTTTATTTTTTCTATTTTACTGTGGAGGTATTATGTCGGATAAAAGCACTCTCGTTCTTATCGGCGAAGACGCGCCCTCCTCTGCGCTGAAGGCTTTGGCTCAAAAAGGCTTTGAAGTGTTCCTACTCAAGCGAGACCCGCGTCTTGCTCTGCCCGTGAGCTCGCACGCCGATATGCTTCTCTTCTGTACCGACGGCAAGCTATTCCTTACAAAAGAATATGCCGACTCTTTCCCTCAGCTTACAGATATTCTCTGCGAATACGGCTATGAGATACACCTGAGCCATAACAGTCCAAAAAACGAATATCCTCACGATATTCTCTTCAATATCGCGCTTATCAAAAAAGAGGTGTTCGGAAATATACCGTATATCGACAGCAGCGTTAAAAGCTATCTGTCGAAGAGCGGATATACTCTCCGTTCGGTAAAGCAAGGATACGCCAAGTGCTCATCGGCGATCATAGGAGACAAAGCGCTTATCACTGCCGACAAAACGATAGAAACAGCGGCACGAGCGCTCGGAATAGACGTTTTGCGTATAAGCAATTCTTCGGCAATAAGGCTTAACGGTTACGATCACGGATTTATCGGCGGTGCTTGCGGATATTTCGACGGCACGCTGTATTTCTGTGGAGATATCACCCTGCACCCGGAATATCAGGCTATTTCGGATTTTTGCAAAAGACATTCCACAGTGCTCTGTTCTCTTTCGAATGAGCCGTTATATGACGTTGGCAGTATATTTTTCTTAGAGAAGAAAAAATAAAAGGGTCGATAGCTTGCGTTATCAACCCTTTATCATTTCTATAAGCATATATATGCCCTCTAAAAGCAACAGGTGCGTAGGATAGAATACGTAAAAGAAGTATTTCATCTTCCTCTTTCCGCGCTTGCCCGAGTAAAGCAACAACAGCGGTATGGCTAAAAATGCGTAATATCTTACTCCGCCGTAAACTATAGCCAACAAAGCAACGCCGACCGTAACACCTATCACGCTCCAAAGTCCGTTGCCTATCTTGGCATACAGCGCGGGAGCATTTTTTGACGGTGGATGAAAAAGGCTGACGAGCACGGGAGTTATACAGCCTACAAAGCCGTAATCGACCCGAAATTCAGAATTGAACCAAAAGCAAAGAAGGACCGACGAAAGAAAAACGATACCCCAAAAAATCTTTGATAAGATACTTGCCTTCTTATCAAAGATCGAGCACTTGAAACGATCAAGCCCAAATATCATAAGTATAGCAAAAGCAAAGGTTATCAAAATACAAAAATAAAGTATTTTGCTGTAAACGTAGAATACGAGAGTATATCCGAGTCCCATAGAAAAAACGAGAAGAAAATACTTTATTCTGTTTTTAGTATATCGACACCCCTCGGCTATCATAAAAGCAAATATGGGGAACGCAATACGCCCTAATATCCGAAATATCATAACGCCTGGAAAAAGGACCGCGCCCATATGGTCTATAAGCATAGACACCGCGGCTATTATCTTTAGCATATTTCCGCTGAGAACGCGTATTTTCGGCTTGCTATCAGTCATTTGCTTCCCTCCTTTTGAAACGTCGAGCCCGACTTATACACTATTATACCTTATGCAAAAGAATTTTGCAATAAAAATCAGATAAAAAAGAGAGAAAAATATAAAATTCTATTGCAAAACGAAAAAAGTTGTGATATAATTATTAAGTTGAATAAAAAGCATTGATGAAGTCGGCACGTCTTTATTCACTTGCCTCAGAGAAAACCGCCTTGGCTGTGAGCGGTTGCAAGTAAAGATCTCGCCTTTCGCTTCGGAGCTCGCTCTGTGAAGACCTTACGGTTGTGTAGCAGCGCGCGGTAAGTCCCCGTTAAAAGACGAGAGTGTCTGCCTTACGGCAGGAATTTAGGTGGTACCGCGGTAATTTGTCCGTCCTATTTCTATAGGACGGCTTTTTTATATGTTTTTAATTTTTGATATATAAACGAAAGGACAGAAAATGAAAGAAAAGCTTAATCAGATACGAGAAGCTGCTTTGGCGGCTATCGCTGACAATGACGCCGACATTGAACAGATAAGAATTCAGTATCTCGGCAAAAAGGGCGAGCTTACCTCCGTGCTTCGCGGTATGGGTGCTCTCTCAAGCGAAGAAAGACCTATCGTAGGTCAGATAGCAAACGAGGTTCGCGCCGAGGTCGAAGCGGCTCTCGCAGCAAAGGCACAGGCGCAGAAGGAGCAGGCTCTTGAGAAGCAGCTCAAGGACGAGAAGATCGACGTTACTATGCCCTCCTCTGCTCTCGCAGTAGGTCATCTCCATCCCCTCACACAGATACAGCGCAGAATTGAGGAGATCTTTATCGGTATGGGATTTTCCATCGCCGAGGGTCCTGAGGTAGAGTACGACTACTATAACTTCCAGGCTCTCAATATTCCCGAAAACCACCCTGCAAGAGACACTCAAGACACATTCTATATCACCGAGAACATTCTTCTCCGTTCTCAGACCTCTCCCGTTCAGGTAAGAACTATGGAAAAACAGAAGCCTCCGATAAGGATCATATCCCCCGGACGAGTTTTCCGTTCTGACGCCGTAGATGCTACGCACTCTCCTCTCTTCCATCAGGTAGAAGGTCTCGTAGTAGACAAGGGCATCACTATGGGAGATCTCAAGGGAATGCTTGAGACCTTTGCAAAGACCCTCTTTGGCGAGGATACGAGACTTCGTTTCCGTCCCCACCACTTCCCGTTCACCGAACCCTCTGCTGAGGTAGACGTTTCCTGCTTCGTATGCGGCGGTAAGGGCTGCAGAGTCTGCAAGAACGAGGGTTGGATAGAGATCCTCGGCGCAGGTATGGTACACCCCTTTGTGCTTGAAAATTGCGGTATCGACCCCAAGGAATACAGCGGCTTTGCGTTCGGTATGGGCGTTGAGCGTATAGCTATGAAGCACTACGGTATTGACGATATGAGATTGCTCTACGAAAACGATACCCGTTTCCTTGAGCAGTTTTGATTGATACGGAGGTAGAACAATGAATTTATCTAAGAATTGGCTGTCGGATTTCGTAGACGTTTCCGACGTTAAAATAAAAGATTATTGCGACAGAATGACCGATACCGGATCGAAGGTAGAGGGTTATGAGATACTCGGCGAGGATATCGAAAACGTAGTAGTTGCTCGCATTCTTTCTATCGCTCCCCACGAGAACAGCGACCATCTTCAGATATGTCAGGTAGATATCGGCGGCAAAGTCGAGCAGATAGTTACAGGCGCTCAGAATATCTTTGAGGGCGCTATCGTTCCCGCGGCTATTCCCGTTGCAAAGCTCCCCGGCGATATAGTTATCAAACCC
>SVSY01000011.1 GCA_015064065.1 Oscillospiraceae bacterium | reverse complement strand
TTTTTTTTTTTTTTTTTTTTTTTTTTTTTTTTCATTGGAAGCACATTTTTTTCCAAAAAAGCATTGACAAACAGATAAAAGGGGTGTATAATGTAACCACGATTATGTTTTTTTGTTTGCGAAAAAAGTGACTTTTTTAGCTTCGTCCAAGAAGAAAAAGCGACGAGAACCCTTGTAAATACAGCATTTGTGAGCCTTCTTACCAAAAAGAAGGTCTTAATTAAGACAAAAATGTAGTAAATACTACTAAAAAATATTTTTTGGACGGGATTTTATGCGGCACGAAGACCAAATACGAGAAGTTTTGATCAAAAATACTATTTCCCTTGTGGCAAAAGGCGGCTTTGAGATGGCAACGACCAAAGCTATAGTCTATAGCGGAGCTGTGCTTGACGACGTCAAGCTCAACGAGGTCCACATATACCGCGTATTCGGCAGCAAGGAAAATCTTTACGCGCAGGCATTCAGAATGCTTGACGAAGAGATCTTCGTCAACGGCTATCGCGCGGCTATGGTTTTTGCTGATAAGGAAACGCCCGCAAAAGAAAACTTCAAAAAATTCTTTAACTCGCTCTGGCGCTTTATTCTCGGAAACGAAGATAAATGCAGATATTACGTCCGTTTCTATTACTCGGTATATTTCAGAGAGTCGGCACATAGAAATCATAGAGAGAATTTCGCAAACGGCATAGCGCTTTTTAAGGACCAATTCAAAGAAGAAGCCGACGTGCGCTCGCTCTTGCACAGCACCTTTACAACGTTGCTCGATTTCGCAATAAGAGTTTATAACGGCGACCTTGAGGACACACAGTCAAACGCAGATCACATATTCAATCTGCTCTATTGCTCGTTGATGTGCTACTTCAAAAACAGCACGATGCAATTGATATAACACGCGCGCACGCACGTATACGCGTATATATAATGAGGCGTAAGCGAAGATACTCCCGAAAGGGTTAAATATATAGACAATAAACAGTAAGCAAGACTAAGAAGGAAAAGATTATGGCAGGGAACAGAATTTCAAGAACAAAATTGAATAACGTTATTAAAGAACTTCCGCTTCCCGTCGTGGAGCATTGCAAGCGGTGTCGCGCGATAGCCAACTTCGTAGTCGAGCGTATCGTCGTAGAAGATTGGTTTATGGATACCAAGCTCAACCCCGACCACATAATTTCGGCAGCTTACCTGCACGACGTCGGAAAGTCGAGAATACCGGTCGACAACATCTACGCCGAGCACAATCAGGCAGAATCCAAAAAGAAGATCTACCGCAAGCACGTCGCAGAAGGACTTGCGGCGGTCGAAGAGCTTTGCGGCGTCGACCTTCTGAGTTGCGGACCGAGAAGCTTTGAGCGTTACGTTTGCGACGCTATTACAGAGCACCACGAGAATTACGACGGCTGCGGCTTCCCGAATAGCCTCCACGGCGAGCAAATTTCGCTTACAGGACGCATTACGGCACTCGTCGACACGATCGATAACCTCTGCTTCGTCGGCTCGACCGAAGCGGTAAATATCGATGCACTCGTCAGCAAGCTTGCCGCAATGTCAGGCAAGGAGCTCGACCCGAGACTCGTCGATGCGACCGTTGCCGACAGAGAGACCTTTGCAGGCTTTATAAAGTATCTCGAGGGTCAGAACAAAAACAAGAGAAAGAACGACGAGTACGGAATGCAGATGCTCTTCCGCCCCGTTCGAAATATAATTGAAAATTCCACGAGAGGCTACTACGTAGAGTACGTCATCAACGACCCGTTCTACGGCATCGTACGCCCCGAGGTGTTCCTTCCCGTTGCCGAGTCGACAGGACAGACTACAAAGCTGACAAAGCTTGTTATAGAGCGTCTGTGCCTCCTGCTCGACAGAATAAAGGACAAGTACGACGAAAATCTTTCGGTCAGCATCAACGTTCCCGCAAGCTGCTTTGCAGGAAAGACCTTTGTAAACGAGCTGATCAAGATACAGAATAAATACGGCGTACGAAAGGGAACTATCTGCCTTATCGTCGACGAAAGAGGCCTTAGCGAGCTCGAGGGCGTCGACTACAGAATGTCCTTCGCGATACTTCGCGACGAGGGCTTCAGAATGGCATTGAGCAGCTTTGCGGATAACTCGACACTCTTGTCGTCACTCGACACGATAGAGATCGATTATCTGTACATAGACGGAAAGTACACAAAGAGAGTGCTTTCCAACCCCAACACCTACGGCGTGGCGTCGGGAATTCTCGACATCGCGCACAACCTCCACATTTTAGCCATCTTCTTCGGCGTCGATGACCGAAAGCTCGAGGGCGCGTTGCTCAAGATGCGAGCAAAATACGCCTGCGGAGACCTTTACGGCGAGCCGATGAAGGAAAAGGAGCTTATGTCGCTCCTCGGGGCAGGAGGAGGTGATGCAAAATGAGGAAGATAATGGATTTCCTTGAAGGCGTCTATCTCGCCGTTAAGGTGTGGTTCCAGACAACACAGTGGTTCAGAGTCGTTAAAATAACCATAGCGACCTCGGTAACCGCTCTGCTCATCTTCTTCGTAGCGGGAACGCTCTTCGTTGAAGAAGGCGCATTCACGATCTCCTTCGTCAAGAACAATAAGAAGGAGGACGCCTTGATATCGCTTTCGGAAACTCCCGATTTTGCAAATCCCACGGTAATGCTCGACGCTAACGGTGAGGTCGATATGACCAACATCTCAGGCTCGTGGCTGCCCAACGATATTGAATCGGAGAACGGCTCACATAACGGAGACGACTATATTGCGTACACCTTTTACGCAAAGAACGTAGGCGCAAAAGCCTGCACCCTCAAGGGAGAATTTAACATCGACTCGTCGGTAAAGAGTGCCGAAGCCGCGATTCGAATAAGGTTATACAAGAACGGAAAGGCAACCACCTACGCACAGATGGGCGCAGACGGACTTCCCGAATACGGCACGACACCTTTTGAAAGTGCAAAGGTCGCGTTCAGTGACAAGACCGAAAACTTTGAAAAGGACGAAATAATTAAATACACTCTTGTCATTTGGTTGGAGGGCGACGATCCCGAATGCCTCGATAACATCAAGGGAGGTAATGTAAAAATGTCAATGACGTTTAAAGTAGAAGAAACGCCCGACACGTAGCTTCTGCTGTTGCATTCCCTTAGCTAAAACGTTATTGAATTTTTACGCGTGATCGTCAATCAAACGCAAAATGACAAGTGAGTATAAAAAAATTTTAAAAAAATTCTTTATTTAAGGAGAAAAACAAAATGAAAAACACAATGAGAAAAGCTATGCTTTCTACGATCGCTATGCTCGTAGTTGCAGTTATGTCTCTCACCGGCGTTACTTACGCATGGTTTACTGCTGGTAATGTTGCACAGGTAGATGGTATGCAGATGAATGTTACCACTTCTACTGGTGGAATCGAAGTTTCTGTTGATGATGGTAAGACTTGGGGTACTACTGTTACTTACAACCCTGAGATGCTCGCTGTAAAGCCTGTATCTTCTGCTAACGCAGTTAACTTCTATGACATTGACTACAATCCTGCTGATGGAACAGAGATTAAGACCAAGGCTGCTGATAATGTTACGGGTTCCGTACTTACTAAGTCTATTCAGCTTAGAAACACTGGTACAGAAAAAGTAACTGTTGATCTTACTGGTACCACCATCTTGTCCGCGGAACATGCAACTACAAAAACTTCTAAAGCTAACCTCGTTAAGGCAGCTAGAATGGCGATTATCAATGGTTCTAATACAGATATTTACTCTCCCGATTCTACTGATACGGAGTATGTTGCTATAAACGGTATCACAAACGATTATTTTAAGGCTTACACCGGAACTCACCAGACTGCTACCGCGACTGTTAATACTGTAGCTCTTGACGACATTACAATCGAGCTTCCTGCAAACAGCACCCCCGTTACCATTACAGTTGTTTTCTGGCTTGAGGGTCAGGATGCAGAGTGTATCGATGCAAACGCAGGTGGAGCATTTGCAATTAACCTTGACTTCACAAAAGTTCAGTAATTGACCTTTATACAACTCTCAAAATTTATCGAGGCAAACTTTAAATTTTAAGTTGATGGAAAACCCGAGGCAGCCTTATGGCTGTCTCGGGGCTTACCAAATTTTACAATAGAGATAAGACGTAAAACATTTTTAACAGATTCATTAAAATACGTGATGAAAATATAAGGAGACGTATCTATATGCAGATACTCAAAAAGATAGGCAAGGTCGCTCTCGACGTCCTCATAGTAGTTGTTTTTATAATCTCTGTTTTCCTTGTTATCGCTAACATTGGCGTTGACAGAGAAAAGGGCGAACAGCCTAACGTTTTTGGATACGTTGTAAATAGCGTTCAGTCCGAGTCGATGTCGGGAACCTTTGAAAAGGGTGCTATCGTCGTAGGTAAGGTACCCGACGAAAATACCAAGCTTAAGGTCGACGATATCATTACTTTCCGTCAAAAAGTAAACGGACAGCTGATACTCAACACTCACCGTATCGTAGAGGTTGAGACTATCGGTAATACCGATTTCTATACAACACAGGGTGATAACCGCGAAATTTGTCCTACTGCCGACCCCGGTCAAAGATCGCTCGGTGACATCGTTGCAGTATATAAATTCCAGATCCCCTTCGTAGGTGGCTTTATAGATTTTCTTAAGAAGCCCCTCGGTTTCGTACTTTGCTTAGTACTCCCGATGCTTGCGTTTATCGCATGGCAGGTTTACAAGCTCGTTTCCATTTATCTTGCGATGAAGAAGGCAGAGATGGAAGAGGCTGCAAAGGAAGCTGTTTCTGATGATGCTAAGGAAGCTATCATCAAGGAATATCTCGCAAAGATGCAGGCACAGAATGCCGCAAACGCACCTAACGCCGAGACGACAGCCGAAGCTCAGAGCGAAGAAGTTAAAGAAGAAAGCAACGCCGAATAATTGGCGCCAAATAGAGTTTATTCAGATCCCGTGGAGGCAGTTTTCTGACAAAAAATGTCAAAAACAGCCACGGGTCCCCCCTTTGCATCCATTTTGCAAAAATGCAAAGCCCAAAAAGCCTTCCCCAGCGGGGAAGGGGGACCGCTTGCGGTGGATGAGGAGAAAAAAGATGAGAAGAAAAAATGCCTTGTGTTAGGCTTCTACTCATCCGTCGGCTCCGCCGCCACCTTCCCTGCTAGGGAAGGCTAAAGCAAGGCGACGCCTTTGGCAAACCAAACTCTATAACACCCAATTTGTGCGAATATATAAACATCCGCGCATCCCGCGCAAAACTATAAAATTTTGGAAGGACATTGATATGGCTTCTTACGTACAATTTTTATATGGAATATTAAGACAGTTTTTCGGAGGATTCTGGAAGGTGATCTCCGGATTTTTCGGGGGCTTGTTCGAGCTTATCAACGTCCCTGACTACCTCAACGTATTCAGCGAATACAGCGAGGGCTTCAACGTTGCAGCTTGGATACTCGCGATACTTACAGTTCTTGTCGTTATCGCGCTCCTCGTTGCTATCATTGTATTTATAATCATATTCGTCAAGCGCAGGATACAGGCTCATCAGAAGGCTAAGAATCAGCTTGCTCTCGTCGACGAGGTCGGCAAGCTCAACGCGCAGGTAATAAGACTTACCAAGGAGAAGGACAGAATTCTTGCTATCAAAGCAGGCGCTCCCGATCTTCCTTATACAGCTATGGGCGACGGCACAGCCGCTGCTGCTGACGACGAGGGCGGAACGAACACTCTCAAAGAGGGCGAGAGCCGTTTCTACAAGCTCACTCAGGTCGATCAGGCTTACGTAGACTACGACCGCGAGAGCGAGGTGTTCGACAACGAGATCACGCTCCCCGAGATCGTCGACCGTTTCCGCAATTACGCCTGCTCGCGTATGGGTCTTTACTATGAGGAAAGAGTTATCCGCCTTTTCCTTGCGGCATTCTCCTCGACCCGTCTTATAATCCTTCAGGGTATTTCCGGTACAGGTAAGACCTCACTTCCTTACGCTTGGGGTAAGTTCCTTGAGAACGACACTCAGATAGCATCGGTTCAGCCGTCATGGCGTGACCGAAGCGAGCTTTTCGGATACTTCAACGAATTTACAAAGCGTTTCTCCGAGACCGAGGTACTCAAGAGAATGTACGAAGCTACCTACACCGATAAGGTATACCTCACCATCCTCGACGAGATGAACATCGCCCGCGTTGAGTACTACTTCGCAGAGATGCTCTCAATTCTCGAAATGCCTTCCCGTGACGAGTGGATAGTCGACCTCGTTCCTTCGGGCTGGCCCACTGACCCTAAGCACATCGAAAACGGACGTTTCGTACTCCCCGAGAATATGTGGTACGTCGGTACGGCGAACAACGACGACTCGACCTTCGCTATCTCGGATAAGGTTTACGACCGTGCTATCCCGATCAACATCGATACCAAGGGCGTTAAGTTCGACGCTCCCTATACAGAAAATCTCAACCTCTCCTACAAGCACCTTGAGCAGATGTTCGACGATGCTAAGGAGCAGTTCAAAGTCGGCGAGGAAACTCTCGCCAAGGTCGCAAAGCTTGACGATTACGTTATCGAGCATTTCAGACTTGCATTCGGTAACCGTATCGTAAAGCAGCTCCGTGATTTCGTTCCCGTATACGTTGGTTGCGGCGGAACCGAGGTCGACGGTCTTGACTACGTTCTTACAAACAAGATCTTCCGTAAGTTCGAGGGTCTCAACCTTGCATTCATTCGTGACGAGATCGACGGTCTTATCGCTTATCTCTCCGAGCTCTTCGGTGAAGAGAATATGCAGGAGGCTAAGGCTTACTTACGCAGACTTAAGAAGCTCGTTTAATACGGCTCTTAAAGCTTTATCATTACTCATACAACGAGGTGAACTCATATGGCTAACGTCGGAAAAACAAAAATTGAAAATCTTTATCACCGTTTTACCGACGGCTTCTTGAGCGAGCTCGCCTCCGATGAGTTCTATCAATATTTTACAAACTCGGTACGCAGCGGTGAATGTAACGTTTCTCTCTATGAGAAATATATCGAGCGAAACGTCGATCTCCGTTGGGTCGAAATGATAGAGGACAGTATCGTTTCTCTTGATACGATAATACGTACTCCCCGTAGATACATAAAGAATGAGGAAGAGATAGTTCCGATCGAAATGGTCAGGACCGTCAGCACCGAGTCTATCCGACATCTCGCTCAGCACACGAATATGATCGCGATGGTAAAGGGTGACGAGGTAACTCCTCAGCGTATGCTCAATATCATTAAGGAAGAGAGCTTTGATACCTACGAGAACAGATTTATATTCACGCTTCTCCAGAAGCTTGAATACTTCCTTGACAAGCGTTTGCAGGCTCTTATGGCAGGCTCTAACGACTCTCAGGACCTTTTTGAGCTCAAGCTCAACGGTGACTGCGAGGCGGGTCACGACAGATTTAAGTACGATCTCAATATGACCTGCGTTACACCTCATATCGAGCTCACCGAAGAAGATCTTCAGGTCGATGCCGACGTTACGCAGATGAACGCGATGCAGAGAATCGAGCGTGTACGCAAGATACTCTACAACTTCCAAGGCTCGCCGCTTATCAAGACTCTTCAGGGCTGTGCGCTTGTTCGTCCTCCCCTTAATATGACAAACGTGCTCAAAAAGAACCCCGACTTCCGTAAGGCAGTTGATCTTTGGATGTTCGTTGAGCAATACGACGAGGTCGGCTACAGCGTGAGCCACATCGAAAGACAGGCAACGCCCTCCGATAGCCACCTTGACGAGCTCTTCTCAATGCTCGCTCTTCAATACGTTATATTGAAGAAGAATTCGGGCAGACTCGACGAGCTTGCGGATTATACCGAGCGTAAGGAGGAATCCGAGCTCAACATCGTCAAGAAGGATATTGACGATATTATTGACAGCTACGATATGGAGGTCGATGAGATCCGCCGTATCTTTGTTGACAGACTTGAACGCAAGAAGCAGAGAGAGCGCGCGCAGTTCAAGAAGATCAAGGACGTTCTTTCGCGTACTATTGCGCTTGAGACCGAAAAGATCGCAGAAGAGAACAAGCAGCGTCTTCTCAGAGAAAAGCGCAAGGCTGAAAAGCTCAGACGTGAGCAGGAGCGTCAGGCGGCGCTCGAGCGTAAGCGTCTTGAGGAAGAGGCAAGACTTGCAGAAGAGGCAAGACTTGCTGAAGAAGCAAGACTCGCTGAAGAAGCAAGACTCGCAGAGGAAGCAAGACTTGCTGAAGAAGCAAGACTCGCAGAAGAGGCAAGACTTGCAGAAGAGGCGAGACTTGCAGAAGAGGCAAGACTCGCAGAAGAGGCAAGACTCGCAGAAGAAGCAAGACTCGCAGAAGAAGCAAGACTTGCAGAAGAAGCAAGACTCGCAGAAGAGGCAAGACTCGCAGAAGAAGCAAGACTTGCAGAAGAGGCAAGGCTCGCAGAAGAGGCAAGACTCGCAGAAGAGGCAAGACTCGCAGAAGAGGCAAGACTCGCAGAAGAAGCAAGACTTGCAGAAGAGGCAAGACTCGCAGAAGAAGCAAGACTTGCAGAAGAAGCAAGACTTGCAGAAGAAGCAAGACTCGCTGAAGAAGCAAGACTTGCAGAAGAAGCAAGACTCGCAGAAGAGGCAAGACTTGCTGAAGAAGCAAGACTTGCAGAAGAGGCAAGACTCGCAGAAGAAGCAAGACTCGCAGAAGAGGCAAGACTCGCAGAAGAGGCACGCAAGGCTGCCGCAAAGCAAAGCAGCGTGAAGCAGCAGAGAAAGCCCATGCCCGGAACTAAGGCGGCAAAGATTCAGGCTGCAATTGCTGCGCAGGATGCACTCGAGGCGCAGCGTAAGGCTGAAAGAATAGCGGCTCAGCTTGCCGCAACACCTGCTAAGACGGTCAAGAAGGAATACGATCCTTCGAGAAAGAAGCAGAGAAATAAGCGAAAATCTCAGAAAAGGAGCTAAGAATGGTCAGAGCGAGACGGTTAAACATACGTAAAACAATATTTGGCGGAATGTTCGTCGTTTCGTTGCTTATCATCATGGTTTTTGTCAGCTATTCCTGGTTCAATTCGGGAGAGAAAGCAACCGTAACGGGAATTACGATGAACGTTGCGGAGGGTAATAATCTGGTAATAAAGAGTGCTGACCCCAATAGCGAAGCGCAGAAAACGCTTAAAATGGCGTTTCCCGAAGGTCTTATGCTTAAGGCGGTATCGGGAGACGGAATACATTTTTACGAGGCAAAGATCGGATATAAAAAAGACGAGTCTTCGGGAGAACCGACGTATGTAAAGGACGTAGTTGATTACACTCCGATAGATATTTCTGATGTTGACTCGTATATAGCCGCGGGAATTTTTGCGTTTGATTTTTCGTTTTCCATTGAGACCGATAAAGCGGTATATATTTACGGACCCGATCAGATAGAGGGAAAGGCAGGTTCTTCGGTCGTGCCTGCGATCGATAGCGTTTATGAACGGCCGGATTATGTTTTAGACGAGGAAACAGGAATACAAACTCCGCCTTCTTGGAAGAGCCCTTACGGTAACTTTAACGTAGGAAATATATGCGGGGCAGTCCGCATTGCAATATTTCAAGAGGTAGAGGAAACCGACGAAGAGGGAAACATTTCTTCGTATTACAAGCCCACGTTTATTTGGGCTCCCAACTCTACTATTGAGCTTTATCGCGATTCTGATAAAAATCTTCAATTGAAGGATGATTTTTATTACCAGAAGAGCGGCGAAGGCGAAAACGTCACCTACGAGCTTATGCAGAATAAGAATGAAGGAAAAGTAGAAGACGAATACGTTTACGCCGTGTCTAAAACAGATGAGGGTGAGCTCCAAATGGTAGAGATCGAAACCGGCGGTAAAGCTTCGGGTACTCACGTAGTGGACGGAGTTACGTACGCTTGGGGAGAGCTTACAGCTTGCAAGATAGGCGATCTTAAGGCTAATACGGATATGAACTTTAGAATCGTAGTTTGGGTCGACGGAAATGACAGAGAATGTGATAATGCTTTGCTTGCAGGACAGATAAACGTCGATCTTCAATTTGGAACGATAGATACAACTAATAGTGAGGATAATACTGATGAAGTTGCAAACTAAAAAGTGGATAAGGCTGTCCGTAATATTATACATCGTTATACTGTCTGCCGTTGCAGTGGCTACACTTGCGTGGTTCGTTATTGACGAGACTGCTTCGTTGCAGACCGATACGGATATGAAGATAACCACGGGTAATAAGCTTGAAATAAGACCGTTAGATGCTGATGGAAATCCTGACGAAAACTATCAGTGGGGTCAGATGCAAAATATAGACGTAGAGGATAGAACGTATCCGGATATTACGTATGATTATATCAACAAGACCTTTTATTTTCCTACCTCCGTTGATGAGAACGGTCATGCCGTAGACGAGAGCTATAGGGAAGTTTCCGATTCTATATCGAAAGACTATTATATAACGGTAAATCTTCGCTTCAGATCCACTTTGAAAATGGAAGTATATCTTGAGGACGATTCTTACGTTTCGGGTCTTGCACAGACTCTTGTAGGAGATGGATCGGATAATAAGTCTTCGTTTGGCAATTTTAGCCGCGACGGAATAGCAGGTGCAGTCAGAGTAGCTTTCTTCGAGCGTGATCCGCATAGCTATGACGGTCAGCAATTCTTGAGAAATATTTGGGTGCCTAATGATACGTATAAGCTGACGACAAATACAAGTGACGGTCAATCACCTTCGTATACGTTTTCAACGGGAGAAAATATGCATGATCCCACTCAAAACATAGAGACGGATCTTGGTTATATGTCAAAGCAGTCTGATGGAACTATGACAAAGAAGGTCTGGACTCAGAATGATTATCTGGATCGTATTGTGACTTTAGGTTCTCAGGAGTTAGCTTCTGTAGAGGATGCCGACGGAAACGATGTTACCCCGATGATAAATAATGCTGCACCTGTAATTACGTTTACAGATGCAGATTTGAAGGAATCCGGATTTTACGAAAAGGATCTCGTTATTAAGATATGGATAGAAGGAACTGACAGAGAAGCAAACAGCGTTTTCACTGACGGTCAGCTCAAATATAATTTTAAATTTTCGGGTGTACAAAAGGATACGAATCCGGTAGATGATCCGAAGAATGAGAATAGTTTTGAAAACAGACCTGTGATCTTTGAGGATGGCGAGCTTTATTTCAAGCCTACTGCAGAAGGTGCTGAAAAGGTCGCAGTAACACAAAACGATAATTTACTGTATAGCTTCGACGGAAAATTCTGGTCTCCCTATAATAACAGCATTCCAAACAATAGTATGCCTGTGGATGCAGAGTTCTTCTATGTTAAATACGGCGAGACCTCACTTTACAAGGCAAGCAAGTACACCTCGGTCATGCTTGTGCCTGTAACCGATTGAAATTTATTTGTGCAAGATATTTATGAAAGGAGGACATATGTATGAAGAACAATATGCAGATCAAGCAGGATGCTGCAAATAATAAGAGTGTCAAATGGTTCGCGTTCGTTCGTCCTACACTTTTGCTTTTGATAACGGTATTTTTGTTTACATATGTCAGCTTTGCTTGGATGCGAAGAGAGTGGACTCCTTACGTTGCCCAAGATGGAATTACGATAGCTACGGGAGGATCACTTGCGTTCCAGCTCGACGAAAACGCAGAGGTTACGACCGTTACGACCATCAATGATATATTGAAGGTAAAAAACTTTGTACTCAAGCCTGTTTCAAATCTTAATGGAAAATCCGACAGCTTTTTTGCTCTTGATCTTCAAAAGGCAGTGGGCCAAGAGACCTATGAAAAGCTGAACGTGTCGGATTACGGCGGCGATTATACCAAGATGGGCGTTGAAAACGGATATATTGAGTTCCAGCTTATGCTTTACTCGGCAGACTCTGCAAACAAGGAAAGATACGTTTATATTGATTGTGACGAGAAGTCCGGTTCGTATATAAGGATCTCGGATAATACACCCGAGCAAGCTCAAGTCCTTGAATGTATTAGAGTTTCGTTAACGACTAAGGACGGCAGAACGTGGATATTTGCTCCCGAGATAAAGAATGAAAACGGAGGACAAAAGGTCACGGCACATCAGGGCGTAAATCTTGCGCCGAAAGCAGACGGAACCGGTTATTTGATGGACGGTGTTAAATACTATGACAATTATGATCCGGAAGCAGCGGTGAATTCCCCTCTGCTAAACTACGGCGGACAGGATATCGTTAAAAACTATGTTCCCGAAGAGAATACTACTGATATGGGATTACACTATTTTTCCGACTACAGCGGAAAAGATGAAAATGGTAATTCTACAGAAAAGGCGCTTTTCCAAATTCATTCGGGTGAAGCGACTAAAGAGTGGCTTACGATTCGTATATGGGCGGAAGGAACTCACGGAAAATGTGATAAATTGATCGCCGGCTCTCAAATAGATCTTAAACTTAAGTTTTCATCGTTTACTGTGGATGCAAGCTCGCAACAATAACTGAAATATTCAAGAAAGGAGGAAACGGTAGATGCGTAAAAAAATGATACTTATAACAATATACAGCTTTATACTTTTGGGACTTACCGTTTCTTTCGCTTGGATATTGGATTTTGACGTGCCTTCGGTTCCATATCTTCAGTTGGGATACGGAAAAGAGTTTGGCAATAATAAGCTCGTAGTGTCACCGCAAGAGGTTGAGATGACACTTTACGTTCAAAAAGACGGTGTTTGGAGATACGTGGGAAGCAACACCGACAAAAACAGCGGTAAGCTGTTTGCGGTAGACCCTCAGGATGTCATTCCAAATTCTTCTATTCCTTTCAGAATAAGACTTAAGAATCTTTCTGATGAGACCATCAGCATAAACGTTAATATGACGGGTGTCGTTTGCGACAAGGTCTTCGTTGAAAAGGATGAAGATGGCAAGGAAAAGGAAGTGATCTTCGTATCGGCAATAGGAAGCACCGAATACATTAAGTATCCTGAAGTTACACAGCCCATCGCCGTTTACTATTCCGTCAACGATGGAAAATTTGTCGAAGCTAATGACGAAAATAATACAGTAATGTATAATATTGAGCTTTACGATAAGATAGAAGTTCCCGTAACGGCAGACGGTGAATACGTAGAGCTTGATTGCTATTTTTATTTTGATAAGGATGCTATGACGAATTCCTGCCAGAATAAGACATTTTACGTCTCATCCTTCAGAGCAGAGCAACAATGATGCAAATAAAGACTGTTGGAAAAAAGATCGTTCAGGCACTGAGCATGGCGATAGTTATAATCGAGATAGTTATCATTGCAGTGCTTGTTATAACAAAAATGTCGGGCGGAGTTCCGTCATTGTTTGGACATAATTTTTACGTTATCGCTTCACCGAGTATGAGCCCTGAGCTTGAGGTGGGTGATATAATAGTCTCCAAAAAATACGACGGTGGAGAGCTCGCTGTAGGCGACGTTGTTGAATTCGTCGGAAAAAGCGGAGAGATAAAAGGTAAGCTTATTACCCATAAGATCGTGTCAATTACCGGTGAAGGTGAAGATAGAGTTATCGTAACGAAGGGAACCGCAAACACAGAGCCCGACGCGCCGATAACGCCTAACGACATCGTCGCCGTTATGAAATATAAGACCGTGGTTATCGATAAGATATTTGCTCTGATAACCACCACACCGGGCTTTATATGTCTGGTGATGTTACCGTTGGCAGCTATAATCATTTCTGAGATTGTACGCCTTGCCATCGACATCAAGAGAGAAAAGGATGGGGGACAAGATAATGAGTAAAGCGAATATAAAAAGATCGCCCTCTAAGAGAATAATTTGTATTTCCGCGTTTGTGCTTGTGATAGTGATGCTGGCGCTTGGAATATCGTATGCGTGGTTCAGACATAGCATAGAGATTCCGGGAATCAATATGCACACAGGTACTTTCGACTATCAGTTTGTGGGAATGCATAGAGACCAGACTAACGGTGCTATAGTAACGGATTTTGCTTATAGTACTCAGGTAGGACCTAACAGTAAGTTCGACTTTGAGACGCAGACAGGCTTTAATCCTATTCCCGATATCAATGGACTTTCGGTCGTTTCTGATGTTTCGGTTATAGCAACGCCGAATGAGAATGAAACGGCAGAGCTGTTCTACATAGTAAGTAAAGTAGGTAATTCGATAGATCTCGACGTTTCCGTTTCTCTCGACGCCTCTCTTACAGCACTTCACGACTTTAATGAGCCAAACGCTGCGGGAACGCAGGTAGAGCTTGACGCTTCGGACGATACTACGCCCGATTCCGATTCTGCTGTCAACGTGATAGGTGGATTTTGGTATTCGGTTGCCAACGTGACCGATACGGCAGACGGTATCGAAGCTATCAAACAATACGTTGCAAACAGTGAAAATTTTAATGGCGATGTTCGTACGGAACCCTATTTCCCCAATATTAGAAACGAGGTAGTGACAGCAGAGCTTGACGAGGATAATTTCTGGTGCTTCCGCCTCAGCTACGGTTTGCATAACGGAGCGAATCTTAAAGATTATACCGGAAAATCGGTCAATATCAGTGCAAGCCTTTGTGTTGCACAAAAGGGAGGTCTTCCCGGAAACGAGAAGGCATCTACTCACTACGTAAAGACCCTCGAACAGTTCAAGACTGCACTTCTTGAATACAGACCTAACGACAGAATCATTATAAGCGGCGATATAGACTACCTTGGCGACCTTATAATCAACCGTCCCGTTGATCTTCAGATCGTTAACAGTACGCTTACCGTGCACGGTGATATGCGTTTCGTCTATGCGAGCCGAGGCTCGTTTATACTGAACACCTCTTCGGCAGGACATTTGAAAATACGAAAGATGGACGGAATAGATGCGGGAGGAAACCTGTATTGCGATATTCCCGACTCTTCGCTGGAGCTGCTCGGATTTAACTCTGCCGAGCCTGAAATGGCGGACGTATATATTGAAGGTAACTTCTCGGCTGACGTTGACGAGAGACTCGGACTTGTTATAACACGTTCGAGAATTTCCGATCTCAGTGAGGCACTTAAAACAATAATTCTTCGTCAGGACTCGAGAATAGACGTTGCATCGAGAACTACGGTAGGAACTATAAGAGTACCTAATGACGCTGACATAAAAATGAACGCGATAAGAGTTCAGATCATTAACATGGGTACTATCGAAGAGATCGACCTGAGTTCAATGACCAAATCGCTCAGCCTTGCGTACAGACTTCCGAGAATATTTATTGACAACTTCGGAAAAATAGAAAGAAACGGTACGCCTACTCCCATTAAGTTGCCTCCTTGGGCATCAAAGTGGTCTATCGGAGATCCTGAGTATCCTACCACTACCGATCAAATAGATAATAAGAATACTCGTATCATTCACGAGGCGGGCGCCGGAGATATGTCGGTCGTTGAAAATCCGAACCAGAATTTTAAATCCTCCGATATAGAGCAGGGAACGATAGCTACTCTCGTCGATAAGGATCCGGCAGATCCCACAAAGATCACGGTTCACTATATGGAGAGCGATCTTTTCACCAATCCCGACGGTAACGGCGGAACGGTTGGAACCGCAGATACTACTCTTCAGAATATAATTGAGTATTACGTAAATACGGATGATGCTGCACTGAAAATTCCTCCGATCAGCGATATAACCTCAATGAAGGTTATTTGTTACGGTGATGTCGTTTTGACTCCCGCTGATTACGCGTATATTCATACCTCCATGACGAATATCTCTACTCTCGACTTGAGAGATGCTGTATCGGAAAACAAGACCGTGCCTGACAATGCTTTTTCGGGAATGACAAAGCTCACAGAGCTCTATATGCCCGATGAGGATCTTTTATGGGGCGAAAACATCTTCGTTAATACGGGTGTTGACGAGATCAGACTTCCGACAAAGCTTACCGGATTCAATCACGCTGAGGGACAGCTCTCAAAATCTCTTACCGGAATCAAGTATCTTCACGTAGAGAATAAGTCTAATATTGTACTTCGCGATATCGGTGTTGATGCGATCGATGATATTTACCTTTTCTGCTTGACTGAAGACACGAGAGCAGAATTTATAGCTGCGATACAAAGTAAAAATAATATGCAGCTCACAAGCTACAAGGGAGACCTTGTACTTTCCTCGAGCAATAGTAGTATCGCAGATGTCTCGGCAGATCGGATCAATCTCGAAAAGATATCAAAGATATTCCTTGACGGAGAGCGTTACGGAGATTACTACGCTCGTATTATCGGAGATGCTTGCGAGATAATAACCTACGTCGGAGAGGAATTCAATCCGCAGGACGAAAGAAATGACGAACTTGTCAAGCACGAGGACGGAAACGTTTATCGCTTTGATTTCAGCACCTTTACCATCAATCACGATGAGTACGATATAACGAGATTTGACGATTTTGCTTTCTTTGGTCATTCTCTCGCAAATCTTGGAAGCGATACTCTTACCTTCGGTCAGTATCTTAACGAGATAGGCGATGCGGCGTTCTACGACGTTTCGCTTCCCAAGAACGTTAACCTTGGAGGCTGTAAGACATTGGGTCACAAGGCACTTGCGTTCAATACAACAATAAAGATACTTGAAGCACCTTACGTTGAGACTATGGGCTTCTACGCTTGCGGTGGATATGCTAATGGAGGTGTTGAACTTCTGTATTTCCCGAGAGCTATCTGGGGAAGCGGCGAACCGTTTGGAATAACCGATAGCCTCCAACCCAACAGAGTGCACATCGGTATGATGCAGACAGATACCGACGATCACGTAGCAGTCAAGTCGGACTATAATAAGATACATCTTTCAAATGGACCTACGACGGTATTCTGGCATACGCTGAACGCTCCCGCTAATCTTGCAAATTTGATACCGTTTAACAGTAGTGCGCCGTACTATAGGTTTGTAAATGAGAATTACGTTGCGACTGTAAGAGATCATATTTTGGGCGGAAACGCTAACAGAGCTCCAAAGAGTCTTGGAACGTATACTGCGGATGACGTAGTATTTATGGCGGATGATAGATATCAGGGTGCTTATGCATATCTTCCCATAGAGGGAACTGAAGATGAATACAAGCTTATTCAGTGTATGTATCAGCCAAGTACTACATTGGGTGCTTTAGACAAAGTTTACACGGTTCCTGCGTATGTGGATAAGGACGGTGTAAAGCACAATACCACGGTCGTTGGCACGGGAGCTTACCATTATGCAACTCTGAATGCAAGTACGCTTACCTTTGATGATTCCTTTAAGACTGTTGAAAATAGTGCTTTCTATAATTATGACAATCGTAAACTTTACAATGTTCTTGATCTTCATAACGTAGAGACTATTAAAGCTACTAATGCTTTCGGAGGAAATAACATAGGCGCACCTATGTTCAGCTTAGTCGCACCGAACTTGAAGACGGCGACAAAAACCGGAAATTACGGAGTGTTTGAAAACTGCAAGCAGCTTCGTATCGCATCTGTTCCTAAGCTTCAGGGAAGAACCGACAGACTCTTTAGAGGCTGTGAAAGACTTGAAATGGCGTCGATCGGTCCTATCACGGGAGAATATTTGTTCTTCGGACACGGAACAGGTGTACTTAAAACTGTATTCGTTGACGTTTCTTCACTTGAAGGAAATAAGCCCGACGGAAATGCATACTTAGACAATAATACTTATGGCGTTGTAGATTTCAGTGTCATTTCTATTGGTGGAGAATACTCGTGGGAAAAGAGTGCAAACTCTCCGTACAAAGCGGGTGTTGTCGACCCATATGCTACCGTAATCGTTGACGAGGGCTTGAATACGATCAGATTCTCGGATTGGACGGCTAAAACAGCGATAGACGGAACAAGAAACTTTACCTACTACTTACCTACCTTCCTCTACGCGATACAGACTGATGATCAAGAGACAGTATCGCTCGAGATAGCGATAGATTTCGCTAAGGTAGAGAACCAAGCATCCTTTACTGTTCCGAGTGAGATCTACTTGGAAAAGGTGGAGGAGGGAGTTGATCCCACTGTCACCGATATTCTCGGTAACAATACCCCCAGATATACGTTTGACGCTGCTAAAGCGGCGGATGCTGCAGACGTAGAATGGAGCATCGTTGAGATAGGCGACAGAGTATTCGAAAAGAAACTTATAAACGTAGAGTCGATAACCTTCCCGGCAAGCCTCAAGAGGATCGGTAAGAGCGCATTTGCAGAATGTAAGCTTAAGGCGCTTGAAATAAAAGGTAACGGCGCATTGATCATTGACAATAGAGCTTTCTACAAGACCACTATGGACTCGCTTACTATAACCGGCGTTGAGTCTATAGGTGAAAGTGCGTTTGAACAGACGTATAAGTACGACGGAACAGATATCAAACAGCACTATGCAGTGTCGCTTGACGATAAGATCGTTAGCATAGGCGCGAAAGCATTTTCGAACTCCTATCTGTCGTCGATCGGTACTACTCACAAATTGGCAGATAATCTTCAGCTTAATATCGGCGAATCTGCTTTCGAGTCCGTAACCTCGCCCGACGGCGGTATGGCGGTATCGTTCGGCGAAGCGTTGGTAGTGGTTGACAAGTACGCATTTAACGGAGCAAATATCTCAACTTTGAGTATGGAAAATATGTCCGTAATAAAAGAGGACGCATTCCGTAATGCAAAGATTTACGGAACTGTAGATTTCTCCGCATCCGCGGGAACTATCGAACCTCACGGATTCGTGCTCTCAGAGATCGCTACAGTTGAGCTCGGAAGCGGAACTACGCTTAAGGGCGATTACGCTATAGGCGCGGATACGGCTGCCTTTAACAAGGATAACGTTGTCTACAAGGGCGCGTTTACAGACTGTACGATAGGTACGTTCAATTTCGCTTCGTCAGGTGCAATCGCTCCCGAAGCGCTTGCGTTCGTTCGTTGTAGCTTTGAAAACCTCAACTTCGGAGGAATGCAGTCTCTTACTACGAATGCGGGCGTTGGTGCTACCGATTATGCGGCTGCTAACAATAACGCGTACACGTGGTATGATGCTGAAGGCAATCCGATATCTAACCTCGATTACACGAGACATATATTCAGAGGATGTACTTCTCTCGGACACGTTGACCTTGGTAAGATAAACACTCTCGGTAGCTATGCGCTCTCGGGCGGTGCTATTGAAGAAAACATTACGCTTTCAGTCAAGTCTATAAAGCAGGAAAACAAAACTACACTCGATCTTCTTAAGACGCTTGAAGCTTATGCGCTTAATCATATCAAGATCGAAGACGCTGTAACGGTCGGAGAGAACGTTACCTACAATTCCTCGGGACTTACCTTCGTTAACGACGTTGAGATAAATCAAGACGCAGTTGTAGGACTCACCATAACAAACGGAGACCTTACGATAGGTAATAATGCTACCATAGGCTCTTGGGCGTTCTATCCGAGCAAAAATAACCTTACTATTACAAAGGGTAATCTTGTTATCGGTGATATGGCGGCGATTGGACAGAGCAGCTTCCAAGGCGCCAAGCTTTATGATGGAACCATAACTATCGGTAATGGAATAAGTGCGGAAACTGATGCGGAGAGATTGATTATCAATCAAGCTGCATTTGATTCCTCACAGTCCAACGGTCTTACGGTAGGCGACTTTGTAAAATTCGGTGGAGATAGTGTATTTAACTCCTCTAAAATTTACGGAAATGCAAGTTTCGGCGATTATCTTACTGCCAGAGGTTATGCTTTCAATAATGCGACAATTACGGGAGATTTAAAGTTTGGTACTAATTTCTATAAAACCAACAATAATTCTATTACGAACGCCCAAACAAAGATAAACGGCAATCTTATATTTGGTGATAGTGCTAATCTTGAGCGACAAACTATTTCGGACGCCACTATTGGTAAGAGTATCATCTTCGGAAATAATGTTACCCTTAGATATTATGCTGTTATTCTTTCGTCGGTCGGTGAAGATTTTATCATTGGAGACAATGTAACGTTTGACGAAACGGGTGGTAAAAACATTGTATCTACAGTCACGGTTGGCGGTGATTTTACGGTGGGAACCAACGCTGATTTCGGATCGACTTCATCCGCTCATGCTTTATACAAAGTTACTGTTGACGGTGATCTCGAAATCAAGGAAGGCGCAACCTTTAATTCGGAGAGTATTTGTGACAGCACGCTCAAAGGCGATTTTACACTTGGAGATAATGCTACGCTTAACGGTACTGCTCAATTCCTGCGTACAAACGTTAATGGCACGTTCTCTCTCGGCTCGTGTAGCATTCAATATCCAAGCTACTCTCTGTTCACAGGCTCTAATTATAAAAGAAAATATACGATTAACAGACTCGAGTTCAGAGACTCGTTTGACGGTAACATCAAGAATGGCGGCGTTTTCAGATATATGGTGATAAACGAGCTTGACCTTGCTAACGTAGACTCAATTGGTTCGTATACGTTTGCTGAATCGACTATCGGTTCTATTGAGAATGCAGCTCTTACAACCATCGGCGACGCGGCGTTCTACCTCACTTCGATTAAAAGTGCAGTGAATTTTGGCGACGTTACGACGATCGGCATTAGTTCGTTCAACGACGCTACAGCCTCGGGAAATCTGAGCTTTGGCAACGTTACGACGGTAAGCGACAAGGCATTCAGACTTTTGAAGCTTGGAAGTAACGATCTTACCTTTAACAGCATTGGAACCGTCAATGCAAGAGCCTTTGATCTTACCAGCGCAGGCGACGTTACTCTTAACAGCGTCGGAACGATCAAGACAAATGCCTTCTCGGGCGGTGAAATGACGTCACTTACTATCAATAACGTTACGACGATTGAAAATGAAGCGTTTGCGTACATTCCTCCTGTTCAAAACGCAGACGGAACAGTAACTGCAGAAGTTCCCGGCGTGAAAGTTACGGGTACAGTGAGCATTACGGGTGTTACGGGTGCAACCATGGGCGCAAGCGCGTTCAAGGGAACGACCCTCGGTAGCATTGTTGAAGGTCAGCTTACCGGCGGAGTTACGATAAACGGTATTGTTACTCTTCCCGAAAGCGCATTCCAATCTGCCACTATAAATGGTAATGTGGGCCTTGGCAATACACAAACTTTGAGTGCGAATAGCTTTAATTCTGCTGTTATTGCAGGAAACTTTACTGCTCAATCTGTAACACTCTACGCGAGTGCTTTCGAAAATGCTAAGGTAGGAACAGAGGGCAAGCAGGGCACAGGTAATATGACCTTTGGAAGTAACGTTTCTTTTAATGTTAGCAACGGTAACAGAGTCTTTTATGGTGCTACTATCTACGGAAACGTTGATCTTAGCGGAGTTTCCAGCAGCTTGCGCGGCAGTGCATTTGAAAACGCTGTGATCTACGGAAAGCTTGATCTTAAGAATCTCAAGACTATTTC
This sequence comes from Oscillospiraceae bacterium, assembly GCA_015064065.1. Classification (GTDB taxonomy): domain Bacteria; phylum Bacillota; class Clostridia; order Oscillospirales; family CAG-272; genus HGM12713. The sequence goes on along the minus strand of SVSY01000011.1, from coordinate 10,936 downwards.
CAGTACCTCTGCTTTCGAAAACGCAAAGCTCTACGGAGAAGTGGACCTCACCTCTCTTACGACGATTTCCGGTAACAAAACCTTTGGCGGTGCAAACGCTGTTATTTCGGAACCGTTGATCTTCGGCAGCAACGTTACAGTCAGCAATACTTCGTTCATAGATCTTAAAGATGAAGACGCTATTATTATCTTCAACGGTGATCTCAACGTAACAAAAGAAGGCGCGTTTAACGGCGTCGAGATCGGAGAGCTTAGAGTTGAGGGTGTGGCAACCTTTGCAAATAATGCAACCACTGCAATAAATATCGGTTCGCTTAATCTTAAAGGCGGAGCGACCATCGGTGAAAAGGCATTTATGGGTGCTATGATCGGTCCTGCAACGTTTACCGGCACGACCACTGTCAATGCTTTGGCATTTGACGGAGCAAAGCTGGGAGCTACTACCTTTAACGGTGGTGCCCAGTTCAACAAGAACGCATTTGCGGGCGCAACCGTTGACGGAAATCTTACCTTCAATGGCGGTGCAACGCTTGATGAACATGCACTTTTCAAAAATGAAACCACTACAGGTCAAGGTGACTGTAAGTGGGTCACCGTTCACGGAGACGTTAAGTTCCACGCTGATGCTGATATAGGTAATTATGCCTTTGACCGTGCTCAAATAGACGGCGATCTGTGGTTCTATAGGGATGAAGAGAATCCGCAAAGAACGAATATAGCTACTGTGCGCGATGGCGCGTTCTATTATGCTAAGATTAAGGGTGACCTACATTTCGCATCGGGTACTCTCGGACCGATTTCATTCAAATATGCTACGATAGGCGTGGTGGCTGATACTTCAACAAATACGCCTGCGACCGGACATATTTACTGGGGTAATTTGACAGACGTACATGGCGGTAAGAACGCAGATAACGGTGCTTTCAACTCGGCTGTAATTAACGGCGGCGTTAATTTTGAGGACGTTTCGGGCTTGCACTATTGTATATTCAGAGACGTATCACATATTCCGTACATCAATACCGGAGCAGTTACTTCTTTTGGAATAATGACAACCGGTGAGGGACCGCATGAAAACAATGCGTCAGGAAGAGTCTATTCTGTTTTCTCCGGAATTGGTTCTATCGGACGCCTTGAAATGCCAAATGTTGTGTCGTTAGGAAGAAGAACCTTTACAAAAATAACCATCAATGAGATGGCTCCTTTTGAAAATCTTACGACAATAAACGGAGCATTCGGTGACGGAGTAAAGATAAAGAGTGATTTGATCTTTAAAAAGCATATTACAACAACCGGATCATCGTCACTACCCGTGTTCTATGGTACAAGTAGTAGTTCAACAAGCTTTAGCGGTAACGTCAAGTTTATGGAAGGCTTGACCGCGGGCACGAGAATTACGTTCGCCGAAATGACGATAGGCGGAGATTTGTACATAAACCGACTTAACATTGTGGGTACACTTGATGAGGGCTATTCAGATGCGCTCATGGCAGGGGTTACTATTGGAGGAAAGTTTACTGTTGCAACAGGTGACGTTGTAGGAATTATTTCACGTAATAAGTGCCATATAAACGGTGGAATTTCTTTCCCCGATGACGGAACTGACAGAAGGCTTACCGTATATGAAAATCAATATACAAAATTAAAGGCTTTCGATGGTGATAACACGGTTATTAAAGGAACAGTTGACCTTTCGGGAATCAAGGAGATTACCAACGGTTTCTTCTACGGCGTTGAGTTTGATCCCAACACGACTATCCTGCTTCCCAAGGCATATACAGTAGGCGAGAATGCGTTCAGAGAAACCAATATCGTCGGTGCCGAAATGCCTTTTGCAACAACGGTTGGTGAGCACGCATTCTCCTCGGCGAATAAGCTTGCAAACGTTGTTATGCCTGCAGTCACTGAGATCGAAAATGGTGCATTTGAAGGATGTACTGCTATAACATCTATTCACACTCCCGATCTTATTACCCTCGGCGAAAATGCATTTAAGGGATGTAATCACATTACAAGCGTATACGTTCCCAAGCTTGCGACTATCAATGCAGGTGCATTTGAGGGATGCTCCGCGCTCAAGGCTATAGATCTTCCCGCACTTGTGTCGTTCGTTGGCACTTCTCCCTTTACCGGATGTAACAGCTTGAAGGTCGTATTTATTGGTAGCCAGCTTACCACTTGGGGCGAGGGCGCATTCGCGATTGGCAATAATAGCTCGCTTGAGAGAGTTGTTATAAGAACAGTTCCTTCTCAGATCGCTCTCGGAAGTTATATTATGCTTCCCAATGCTAACGTTAAGATAGCTCTTACGGATGCGCTTGAAGTGCTCTATAATAATGCTGTTGCAGCAGACGGTGACGGTATAATCTTCGGCGATGCTACACATCAGTTCGGTATTCGCGGCGGTGATCAGCTTCAGGATTACGAATTTATCATCGACGGAACCGGAATGTTTGAGAACTTGAAGTTCTTCGTCAACCGTATCGAGACTGCGAGCGGACCTTCCAATTCTAAGATCGAAATAGTCGATATGGAATTTGTTGATAAGGTTAATAGTAATCAGAGCTTCACGTTCCCCGATGAGCTTACTGCAGACAACGTAACTTACGACGTAGTTTCTGTTGGAAGCGACGCAATGCGAGCTATCAAGGAGAACAGCGAGTTTAAGACAAGCGGAAATAAGGGTATCACAATTACTCTTCCTGCAAAGCTTGAATTCATTAACTTCGATGGCAGAGACGTTCATACGCATACTTCGACGTATGTTGTTGTAGCTGGTAACAGTAACTTTATGACTGTTAACGGAATTCTCTATTCCGCGAGTGGCGACACGCTTGTGCTTTGTCCTCCTAATCTCAGTGCAGAGCATAATGCTACTTCTTTGACACTCACCGGACCGAACGCAAACTCCCAGCTTATAATCGCACCTAATGCGTTTGCGGGACTGAGCTCTGAGGTTGAAAACCTTACGTTCATGCAGAGTCTTGTCATTGGCGACAATGCATTCCTTGATTGTAACGATCTTCTTGGAATTTATCTCACGAATCCTACGAATAGCATCTTCATAGGTAAGAATACCTTTACAGGATGTAACGACAATCTTAAGGTATACGTTAATAACGTTGATACTGCTAAGAACTTCGTAATCTATGATACTGATGTTATCGATAGATTCAAATCGATAAACGAAGTAAGCTGATCGTGATCAAAAACAAAAAACAGGCTGTCAGCGAGTCCTTTGGGCTCGTTGGCAGCCTTATGCTTTTCGTTTTTTCTTGACATATTTTTAAGTTTATGTTATAATTGATCGAGAAATTTCAAAGGAGAATTATTTATATGTCTGAATTTTTAGCTATACTTCCGCCTATAGTGGTCTGTTTTATAGTTTGTGCCGCGAAGATAGTTGAGATAACCATACAGTCTCTCAAGACCTGTATGATGGTCAAGGGTCAGCGTCTTAAGGCTGCGGGGCTTGGATTTATTGAGTGCACCATCTGGGGACTTGTGATCTCCACCATCATCGGCACACTCGGTGACAACGTATTTCTGCTTGCTTTTTACTGTGTCGGCTATGCGACGGGACTTTTCCTCGGTTCAACTCTTGAGAGCAAGATAGCTCTCGGCACGTCTAACCTTGAGCTTATAGCGAGCGACGAGAGCACCGAGAAGATCACCGAATATCTTCGTTCCAACGGCAGAGGATACACTGTCTTTGAGGGGCACGGCTCTACGGACAAGATGAATATGATATTCATCGTTCTTCCTCGAAAGGAGACTCCTCGCGCTCTTCGCGAGATACGCAGAGTTTGCGACAACAAGGTATTCGTCGTTGCGTCCGAGGTCAGCAAATACGCGGGCGGCTATGGAATGGTAAAATAACAAAAAGTACCGATGAATTTTTTCATCGGTACTTTTTATTTAAAGGGGTCTCATTATTCTATCGATCTCCTCGTTCTGATCTCCGACGAGGACCTCAAACTCCTCCGCTGTTGCTATTGGGTCGTAGGTCTTATAATGAACGGTCAGGATATCACCCTCTGCTATAGTGTGTTTATCTCTGTGATCGGGGCCTCTCTCGATAGACAGCACCACGCAGGATGCGGGCCAGAGGATATCTCTGAGCTCTTTATCGATGACGAACGAGTTTTTATATACGGTGAGGGGAACTTCGATAACGTAGGGTTCTTTTCCTTCGTGTATTGCGTGTGTTTTTGCTTTTACGACCTCTTCCGTGAAGTCGTCGAGTCCCGACAGTTCTACGATAAGGAAGGCTGAAACTATTGCAACTATGATGGATATGATATTGTTTATTCCGCTGAGAGCTTCTATTGCAAACACGCACGCCGTCAAGGGAATGCGCGAGGACGCTCCAAGGAATGCCGTCATACCTATAACTACTATCAGTACGTAATACTCGCTTCCTACCGCACCCATTGCGATAAAGGCTTCGGCGCAGAGCGCTCCGATGATAGCTCCGAATGCAAGCGTAGGCAGGAATATTCCACCCGTCACGCCTGCTGTATTAGCGATCATCATAAATATTGCTCTTATTAGGAAGACGATAGCGAAGACATACCAGAGAGTGTGCGTGTCGTAGAGGTATTCTCCAAGCATATGGTCGATCAGTTCGTGTCCGCTTCCCAAAGTTCTTGAGAAGAAAAATCCAACGAGTGCTACGCAAGCGAAGATAAGAGGGAATTTGATCTTTATTGAAATTTTGCTCAGCTTTACGCTCATCAGCTTATCAAAACGACGATAAAGGTGCGAGAAAAGCAGTGCGCAAGCTCCGCAGAGTATTCCGACGGTAATGGGAATGAAGATCATAGCGTATGGGAGCGAGGGGGAAAGGCTTACATGGAACAAGCCGAGAGTGCCTATGCCAAGCTTTGAGAGCAGGCGTGCCGTTATCTGTCCCGAGATCACAGAAATAGAGGCGACCGAGAAGAGAAGCGGCGAGAAGCGCTTGTGGAGCTCCTCCATAGAGAAGAGTATTGCGCTAATAGGCGCGCCCGTTGCGAGTGAGAAGCCCGCACAAGCTCCGCCCGTCATAATATATCGACGCCATCCGACGTTCTTTTTGCCGCCTAAGATCCGTACCGTGCCGTCTCCTACGGCGCTTCCCATCTGTACGCAAGGACCTTCGGTTCCGAGCGGGATACCGCAAAGGAAGGTCAGAAAAGCGGATATGGGCAGAACGAAGGCGCTTGAGAGCCATTTTATGTCGGTAACGCCTTTTATTGCCGTGATAGTCGTGGGGATCCCGCCTCCTCTGCAGGTCGGGCAGAGTGAAAGGATGAGGCTTGATATAAGTCCTATTGCGGCAGTTCCGATAAGCAAGCAGGGAAGCCATACGGGATATGCCCGCACGGTATCGTATATTTGCGAAGAGAGGCGGATCACCTCTTCTGCTATCCATTTGAATGCCGTAATAAATACGGCGGAAAAGACACCTGTGGCGACCGAGAAGACCAGACAAGGCAAAAGAAGATTTTTAATATAATGAGATTTGTGATCGTTCATAGAATACCTTAGTGATAGTTATTTGCTGCTCTCAAAGCGACGTATAATATTATACCACAGTTGAAGGATTTTTTCAACATCAGATGAAAAAATGCTTGGGATCAAAATGATCCCAAGCATTTTTTGTTATTGTTTAATTTTATCTGAAAGAGGGGCGGAGAACCATAAAATAATATTGGAACGCCATGAGTCTTTCAAGTCTTGGTGCGGGCTCTTGTTTATCTATTCCCGAGGCGGTCAGGTCGTAGATGAATTCTCCGTCGTAGACGTACACCTTTTCGGCGGTCGAGCTCTTTGCCAAGATGACGTCCCCTGCAACGAGGTCGTCGGGCTTGAGGAGTCTTGTTCTCACGTTATTACGATTGATATAATCGCGTGCCGCTGTATAGAAGTATCTTCCACCGTAGAGTCCTTCTACGAGCAGATCTCTGTATTTTCCGCTGCTTGCAAGCTTTATGTACGAGGAAGAGCCGTTGTATTTTGAAGCGACGCCGTAAATTACGTTCTTAAAGCTATCTTCCTCTGCAAACGGTGCATCAAGGCCTGCACGCTCGTATATTGCGTTGGCAAGCTCAAGTCCGCTAAGACCGCTTGTGCCGTTCTGGAGGAAATACTCGATAGATTGCTTGATGAGAAGCTGTTCGTTTGCATCAAGTGTGTTTTTAATAGTCACAGCAGGGCAGTTGAAGCTTACTCCGTTTATTTTTGCCGTGCCCGAGGTTATTTTTTTCGCTCCCTCGTTTACTCTGACGTCGTAAGATACGCTGACCGTCTCATATGCTCCTACCGTAAGCTCAAAGGAGATATTTCCTTCTGTGTGGCTTCCTCCCGTGACAGAGACGAAGGTCGTACCGCTCGGGATAACGTCGCTGATGCTTACGTTCTTAGCGAAGGGATCTGCGTTGAATATCTTGAAAGTGTAAGTTATCACGTCTCCCTCGTTTGCAGTTACGGAGGAGCTGTGAGAGGAAAGCTTTTCTGCACGTATACCGTCGAGTCTTTCAACTCTGTTTGCGCTGTTCTGGGGGACATTGCCGCTAAAGGATTTCAGCGGTCGGATTATAGCAAGCTTTGTTACGGTCGAGCCGAAGAGGTAGTTGCTTGACTCAGGAGAGTAGAGATACTCGCTGATGTCCATATAGCGCAAGGTAGGCTCATAGACCTCAACAGAGGTGGAGTAGTTGTAATTTGATCCTGCACTGTGAATGACTCTTCCGTCACCAACGTATATCATTGCGTGACCGCTGTCGTCGCTTCCGTTTCCGTCCTTATCGCGACGTATTACGATGATATCTCCTACCTTAAGAGCGGAGAGGAATTTTTCCTGCTGCTCTGCTCTTGCAGAAGCACTTTCCTGTCTTGACGGTTGATACAGATAAGCTCTGAGCGAGGTCCTTCCGATAAGACCGCTCGTGGTATAGTTCGTGATGTTCTGGTTAAGTGCATACAGATACAGGTCGTATGCAAACGCCGCGCAGTTCGTGTATCCCCACGCGTCAGAGGTGTAATCTTCGGGTGTGAGATATCCGTATTGCCAACGGAACTCGGAGTTGCTGATATAAGAAAGACGAGTGTCGTCGTACTGAATGCGTTCACCGCGAAGCAGATAATACTGCGCGGTCAAAAGCAACGTGCGCTCGTATTCCGAAAGTGTGGAGGGGTCTACCATTCCTTGAGATATCGCGACGTTGGGAAAGGCGATGGAGGGGCGGAATACCGCGTAGTATTCTGCACCTTGTATCGAAGCGAGTACGGTAGCGGTGTTGGCGGCTCTCATTCCATCGGTAAGCTCGATGAAAGCATCAAAGTATAGGTACATACGTCCCTGTGAGCCGTCAGAGATGAGAAGAACGTCACCGTTTATAAAATTATTTTCTGAAATCGTTTCTGCGCGCGCTCCGTTGAAATATGCGTCTTTTGTTGCGGAAACGCCGATGCCGCCGTAAAGCGTGGGCGCGACGTTATTGCGAAGCGCATCTGTGGTATCGTCAAACACTGTATAAAGAGTGTTGAGGACTTCGTTTGCATCTGCTTTTATTACGGGAGTCTTACTGAAGGCTACTTGATATATCCACTTGAGAAGAGTGCTTGAGGTATAGGTGGAATCACTAAGTGCCAGAATAGCTGCCTTGAGATACTCTGCATCGTTTTCCGTAAGAGTTCTTCTTACGTATATCGGATATGCAAAAGCGGAAATTCCATTTACGCTTGCACTTTCCGATCGGATGATCCCGTCAGTATAAAGCGACGCGTCTGATGCGACCTTAACGCTGTAGCTGAGCGTAACAGTCTGTCCTGCGGACAAGGTAATATCGTTCCACGCAAGGTCATTTCCGTTTACGCTGTCAGCTCCGAAAAGATATTCGGTATTGTTGGGAAGCTTGTCCGTTACGGAGATGGTTTTCGATCTATCTCCGGTATTTGTGACCGTGATAGTATAGGTTATCGTCTCACCTATATTTACGGTATCCGAAGGGAGAAGAGAAGGTTTCTTGGTGACGGTGAGGTTGGCAGAAGGATCTTCAGCCTCATTTCCCCAATCTATCTCTACGTTGACGTTTTCGTCGGCGGTAAAGTCTGTTCCCGCGCCCTCTGCAAGATTATTTGAGGGATCAAATCTATAGAAGGTTCCTGCGTGGACTGCTATACTTGCTTCTCCGCGCATATAGCTTTCGTCGTCACAGTCGAGCGTATACTGATGATTGTCGATATCGGAGCTCGTACCGAAATATCCGTCCAAAACCGTCAGCTCGCCGCGCTTTACGAATACGGCTGTTGTGCTACCGAAGTATTCACCGTTTTCTATTGTAAGCTTTGCAGAAGAGCCGTCGTCTCCAACGAGTAATGCGTATCCTTCGGATGCGTTGATCTTTCCGTTCTTAAAGGTAACGTCAGAAAGGACGGTGAACGCTCCCGTATTATCTGAAAGTCCGCTCGCAGTAACGGTGTTGCCGCCGAGGTCTATCGTCAGATCCTTATTGATGGCGATGGGAGTGCTGATCGTGACGTCGCTCAGGAGCGTTACGCATTCCTTGATCGTTGCCTTGGCAGGAGTATCTGCCGCAGCTATTGCTCCTTCGAGTGTTGCGTATCCAATATTGTTCGTATACCATCTACCGCTGTATTCCTGCTCGTTTACGTAGGCAACTGCCTTTACTATCGAGTAGATAGCTTCGCCGTTCACTGTCGTTTTTTGGAGTGCAAGCTCCTTGGGAACTTCGACCTCAAACGGCCAATACTGATGCTGGATATCCCAGTTGAAGCTTCCTCCGTTTACGCAGACGTGTCTTTCGTTACGTCCCTTTACGTTGAATATCCAAGGGCTTTGATTTCTGTCCGTGGCTATATTGCCAAGATAAAAATTTCCTCCGTTTACGGTTATACATTCGTTTCCGCCACTGTAAACGAGTGAATCGCTTGCAAAGTCAAGACTGTAGTTTCCGCCGTTAACGGTGAGTGTGGACGAGGGGTCGTAATTTATGAGAAGTCCGTATACGTTCGCGCCGTTTGCCTCTATTCTTACCGAGGCGTTGCCGACGGAGTCATTCAGAGTAAGGTGTCCGTCGGACTCGGTAGAGAAGAAACCGACCAACATTTCCTCCATACCTGCGGCATCTCCAAACAGCTGCTTGCCGTTAAGATCTACGGTAAGAGTTTTACCCTTTATGCAGAAAAAGGTTTTGTACATTCCTGCAAGATCTACTACGTCGTTTTTGCCTACCGAAACGTCGGAAAGGAGAGTGACGGTAGATCCGCTCTCGGCGGCGTTGAGAGCCTCTGCGAGAGTTTCATACGTAGTACCCGTGGCATTGTTTATTGCCGCAAGACCTTCTGCATCAAGCTTTTCGATTTCGCGAGTCTCGTATTCCTCACAATTCAGGCAGTCTCTGCGTTCGACTCCGCAGGTCAGATAAGTGGGAGGTGTGATCTCGCTCCATTCTCCAAAGCTGTGCTCAATGGTGCACAAATGACTGTCGGGATCCGAAATATCGTCATCGCGATAGGATGGAGTATCGTTTTGATAGTTGTTCTCCCAAAAAACCTTTTCTTCAAATGAGTCTTCTGAGTCTTCGATCTGTTCCGTGACCGTGTTGGGCTGAACGCTCTTTTCGATCATGCTTTCTCCGACAGATACGAGCGGAGTGCTCGAAAAGGGAAGCAGGAGTGCTGAACATAGGGCTAAGGCGGCTATTTTTGTTCGCATAAGATACCTCTTTTTTGAAAAATTTCACTACAATACTTATTATAACCTTTGTTTTGCACTTTGTCAATAGTAACTTTGCTGTAATAAGTGATATTATAAAAATATATGCTCGGTAATTGACAAAAAAATAAAAATATGCTATACTTTGATTGCAGATGAATATTATCGCTCGCATAAAACATTAAAGGAGATAAAACTATGGCAAAGTCGAGACTTATCGGGGGATATCCCGCTATTGGAATAAGACCTACTATCGACGGTCGTCGCGGACCGCTCAAGGTCAGAGAAGGGCTTGAAGAGCAGACTATGGGTATGGCTCGCGCCGCCGCAAATCTTTTTGAAGAAAATATCAAGTATTCTAACGGAGAACCCGTAAAAGTAGTTATTGCTGACACTACTATCGGACGCGTAGCGGAGGCTGCTGCCTGCGAAGAAAAATTCAGACGCGAAGGTGTTGCCATAACGCTGACGGTCACACCATGCTGGTGCTACGGATCTGAGACTATGGATATGGACCCAACGACGATCAAGGCTGTTTGGGGACTTAATGCTACCGAGCGTCCGGGAGCAGTATATCTTGCATCGGTGCTTGCTACTCACGCTCAAAAAGGACTTCCCGCGTTCGGAATATACGGTCACGACGTAGTTGATGCCGACGATTCTTCTATTGGTGAGGATATTAAGGAAAAGCTTCTCCGATTTGCACGCGCGGCTGTTGCGGCGGCTTCTATGAGAGGCAAGTCTTATTTGCAGATAGGCTCTATCTGTATGGGCATCGGCGGTTCTATTATCGACTCGGATTTCCTTGAGTCTTATTTTGGACTTCGCGTTGAGTCGGTCGACGAGGTCGAGATAATCCGCAGAATGACAGAGGGTATATACAACGAGGCAGAATATCAGAAGGCTCTCGCTTGGGCGAAAGAAAAGTGCGTGATCGGCTTTGACAAGAATCCCGACAGCGTTCGCAAGAGCGATGAGGAAAAGGAAAAGCAGTTTGAGTTCGTAGTAAAGATGGCGGTTATCATCAAGGATCTTATGAACGGAAACGCCGAGCTTCCCGAAGGCTGTGAGGAGGAAAAGGTTGGTCACAACGCTATTGCCGCAGGATTTCAGGGGCAGAGACAGTGGACCGATTTCTATCCCAACGGAGACTTTGCGGAGGCTATGCTTAATACTTCGTTCGACTGGAACGGAGCGAGAGAGCCATATATA
>SVSY01000010.1 GCA_015064065.1 Oscillospiraceae bacterium | reverse complement strand
CGTCTACGTACGATACCACTTTACCCGTTTTGGAGGCTCTGTCCCCCTCCCAAGCGGCATAGTCCTGCTTCCATGGAACAGTCGGACGCAGTATGAAGCTGAGCTTTCCGCTCTCTGAGGCGTCAAGGCGTATTACGAGTGTCTTATCAGGATAGGAGGTAAACACCTCTCTTGAATAGGTCACACCGTCGTAATCGTAGCTCACACCGGATATCGCTGTCTTAAGATCAAGCCAGCGGCTGTAATTCTTCACCTTATAGTGCGGATGCCCGATATCTATGTAGGTCTCGGAAAAGTTGTTCAATCCGCCGAGGCTGAGCGTCTCTCCCTTGGGGCTGGTTTTATAATAGGGATTTGACAAGGTCTTTTCGGTTATCTGTATTCTTTCGGTTTCGGTTCTTCCAAAAACGTTTGCACCGAAATAACCGTTACCGACGGGCAACGACCATTTCTCCCATCCGTCGTCGTAGGGCTTATCGTACTGCGTAGGCTGATCCTCATTTGCATACATAGCCTCCTCGTCGTAATGAAGGCGCAACGGCAGGTCCTTCTCCTCAATTATCACGGAGTCGCTTCCAACCGCAAAAGTCGGAACTGCCTGTACAAACATAGGCAACAAAAGCGATATCATACAGATCACGCAAACAACTCTTTTTTTCATTTAAAGTCATTCCTTTCAAAAATAGTGTTATTAAATATCGATGCTGTTTTTCAGTCATATTCAAATCATCTCAAAAGCATGTAAAGTGTATACAGAAAGACTGTTGACTTTCGGATGCTTTTATGCTATCATTATATATATACACGTCTATATTTATAGTAGCCTACATTTGATATTTTGTCTATGTTTATATGCGATTCATTATTGTTTAAAATCGATTTTTATGGAGATGATCTATGAAACGTACCTGCCTTATCACCTGCAAAAACTATACTATCGTTCCCCCTCAAAACAAATGGAAAAACAAGACTGACCCCAGTACGAACCGTATTTTTTACGTAACGGGCGGCACGGGAGAATACTTTGAGGACGGCGTTATGCGCAAGCTTGAGGTTGGAAAGCTCTATTTTATGCCCGCGTATTCGGGAATTCCGACCTACACCGATGATAATAACAGACTTATCCACGCGTTCGTAAATTTCAAGCTCACACCTCCGATAGTATCCCAAAAGTGCTTTTGTCTCGATCCCTCATCCTCTCCAAAGATAAAGGCTGCAATCGAGGCGTTTTGTGAGTTTTCAAGAGATGAATACAACCTGAGAACGCAAACTACCCCGCTCTCACCCGAAAAGGAACATATGCTCGACCTTCTCAGCGCATTAACGCTTTTCTTAGCCGAGAACGCGGCAAGCACTTATCCCGATTACGTTATAGATGATCCTACCGTCATCGCCGCTCTCGATCTGATACACAGCTCGATCGCAACAAAGCTGACGGTCTCGGACATAGCCAAAAGTTGCTATATGTCTACCGACGGGTTTATACGTAAATTTACACGCTATATCGGAGAGACCCCGTATTCCTACATAAAAAAGCTGAAGATCCGAACCGCGCTGATGATGAGAGCAGAGGGAGCATCGCTTGCAGAAACGGCAGATGCCTGCGGATATTCGGATGCAAGCACTATGCTTCATGCCATCTCGTCAGAATCAAAAAAAGGCAACCGATTCTAAAGTTTCAAATGCCCACCGATCAGCGTTTTATTGGCTTCGCTTTTGCTCAAACGAAAAGCGCAAAATCCGTTTTTAACATAATAAAGTATAAAAAAGAGCGACCTTACGGTCGCTCTTTCTTTATTTATATCATTACAATGCGTTGTCAGAAGTCTGACCGCCTCATTTTGAGCCGCCGTTCAGCCTTCTGTATTCCGATGGCGTGATCCCCGTTTCCCTTTTGAACATTTTTATAAACTGCGAGGGGGTATTGTATCCGCAATCATAGCAGATATTAAGAATGTCCGTATCGGTTTTTGATAATTGCCACTTTGCCTGATCGATGCGGATCTCGGTAAGCCACCCAATAAACGTTTTTCCAACTTCTTTACGGAACAACGCAGAGAAATAAGACGGTGTGATATTACATTCCTTTGCGACCTTATTCAGTGTAAGGTCGGCGGACACGTCTGTCAAGACCATCGTCATAGCCCGAAGGACTAACGGACTATATGCTTCATTACTTATTTTAAGCTTCTCTGCATTGTCGAGCACCGTACACAGTATTGCGTTCAGCAGGTGGTTAAGGAGCTGCTCGCGCCGCTTATCATTTCGGAAATAGACCTTTGTAAGCGTCTCAATTATCGACAGCGCATCGCTCGATACGTTATACCATATTCTCGGGCAAAAGGCAAGAGAGGATATGATATCCTTATCTACAACGATCTCCGAAAAAGATATTACGGTAGAAGCGGACAGATCCGTGTTTTGCGCCTCGATACGATGATAGTCGTTTGGGGTGATCAGAAACAGACAGTTGTCGGTCAGCTTGTGCTCGACGCCATTCAGCACACACACACCACCGCAATTGCGGTACAATATCATCTCGTAATAATCGTGTCGGTGCGCTACGTAGCTCGTATCTCCCGTTTTCGTGTGGATATGTATACTTGAACCAAAAAGCTGGTCCTTTTCAAATCTGAATATTTCTTGCATTCTCTTTGACTTTCTTTTGTAATTTTATTACAATATATCACAAAATCATAAAAAAGTCAATCTACAAATTAAAATAGTACTTGAAAATTACTTATAAACGTGATATTCTGTAATCGAATCAACGAAACGAGGTGATTACGCTTTGAATACTAATGAATTTAAGTACGGAAGTGTCCTTAAGGTAACGCGTTACGATACTGAAGAGGATATTGAAAAGCATTTTTCTCTTATGCGCGACTGCGGCATGGATACGGTAGTTATATGGCCGGCGGCTTTCTGGTGGGAGGAAAAGAAGGAGGGATATCCCTTCAATACGGGTAAAATGATACTAAGAAAAGCCGAGCAATACGGCATCAGGGTCATCATGGAGCTTGCAGGACAGCTTTCGGTGTTTGAATATATACCCGATTTTATGATGAAAAAGGAATTCCATCCCACGAAGAAGGACGGAAGCCGTGAGTTCGGTCAGAACAGCTTCGGATATTTAAGCTATTTCAATCCCGAGGTAAACGAGCTTATCTGTAAGCATTTTGAAAAAACGGCAAACGCCTACAAGGATTTCCCCTCCCTTATCGCTTACGACGTTTTTAACGAAACGATGTTCAACTCATACGACAAATACACGATCGAGGAGTTCCGCGGTTGGTTAAAGGAAAAGTACGGCAGCATTGAACACTTAAACGAGGTGTGGGAAAGAACCTACAGCGACTGGTCACAGATCGAATACGAGGAATGGAAATGGATGAGCGTTGCACCTGAGGGCGACTTTGGCGCATTCAGAAAGGCTTCGATCGGAAGATTTTTAAAGAAATGGTGCGCCGCAATAAAAAAAGCGGACACCGTTCATCCACTTATCGCAGACAATATTCATTCTATGGTCTCCCCCGGCTGCTGCTATGAACGTCCTCAGGACGATCTCATTCTTAAAGAAGTTGCCGATGAGATCGGTATGTCCTTCTATCCCAAGCAGATACGCGGAACTATGGAAAACGCGCTTCGTCACGAGGTGTTCGACTCATTTTACACCGCTTCGAAGCGCGACGGTTTCTATATATCCGAGATGCAGACGCATATCCAAGCCTTATATAATCCTACTACCTGCGTACGCCCCTATGAGTTAAAGCGGTGGTGCCTTGAAGCCTACTCGGCAGGAGCAAAGGGACTTATCTACTGGATGTGGAGACCCTTTAACAAGGGACTTCAGACGATGGGCAGAGGGCTGGTCGATTACAAGGACAGACCGACGGAAAGATATCATCTTGCAAAAGAGCTTTCATATATATTTGAAAGGTACGGCTCTCTTACTCCGATAAAGAGCAAGATAGGTATTCTCTTCGATCCCGTTTGCGACGATTTCACAAGGTGCTTCGCTCGCTCATACGGTCTTGAAGAGGCTCTTTACAACCAATCGATCTTCGGCGCATACAAGGCGGCATTCGACCTCGGCGTTAAGGCAGATATCATCACCTTGGAGGAGGTCGGCAATTACGAGGCGGTAGTGCTTACAAACAATCTCGTTATAGACGATAAGCGTGCGGATATCTTCAAGAACTACGTCAAAAACGGCGGAAAGCTGATCATAGACGGCAGATTTGGCGTGATAAATGACGAATCGTTAGTTAACAGAGACCTTCCCGGAGGCAAGATGAACGAGCTTTGCGGAGTAGATTACCTCGACAGCGACTACGAGCAGCTTGACTTTACCTACAACGGCATTAAGATCAAGGGGTACTATATGCGCGATCTCGTCGAGGTAACCACAGGAGAAATAAAAGGAAGCTTTGATGACGGTCGGTGCGCTGTAAGCAGAATAAAATACGGCAAGGGTGAAGCGATGACCTTCAATACTATGCTCTGGTACGGCTACGCAAAGACGGGAGACGGTAGCATACTTTCTCTTATGTCGGATATTATCGCCGAATACGGTCTTACCGAGCTTAAATACAAGGGCGACGTTAGCGTAAAGGTAGCCCAAAACGGTGAAAAATACCTATTCTTCGTATTCAATTACACCGATAAGCCGCAAAAGGTCGAGGTGACCTTCAGAGATATCACGTTTGATGCGGTGGTAGCGTCAAACGACAGCGTTATTATTGAAAAGGATAAATAATATGATCACGAAAAAGGTATTAAAGCAGCTTCCCACCTTTACCTCGAGAACCTACCGCGGAGGCAAGGTGTTACGCGAGTTTCTCGGCGCGAAGGAAACCGCGGACAATTTTTATCCTGAGGACTGGATATCCTCATTTACCGAGGCAAAAAGCAAGATCTACGTCAAAAACGAGGGAATTTCAAGGGTCATAGCCGATGGGGGCGAAGTCTTGATAACCGAGGCTGTCTCGGTATCAGATTTCGGTCAAGGAAGAAAAGAAAGCGGTGTTCTCATCAAGCTTCTTGACAGCGCTGAAAGGCTCGGGATACAGGTACACCCTACAAAAGAGTATGCAAAAAAGCATTTTGGCACAGATTACGGCAAAACAGAGTGCTGGTATATCCTTGGAAAAAGAGATGAAAGCGCTTACGTTTATCTCGGATTCAAGGAGTACGTTACAAAGGAATACTTTGCACAGCTGTTTAAAAAGCAGGACGTCGACGGAATGCTTGAATGTATGCATAAAATACGTGTAAACGTTGGTGACGTTATACTTGTCAACGGAGGAACACCTCACGCGATAGGCGCAGGCTGCTTTCTCCTTGAGATACAGGAGCCCACCGACTACACAATGCGGGCTGAGAAAACGACCGTTGCAGGCGAGGTGCTTACACCTATGCAAATACACTACGGCGTCGGAGAGGAAGCAATGCTTGATTGCTTTGACTACTCACCGAGAACGCTTGAGCAGATAAAAGAAAGCTTTATTTTGAAGCCCAAGGCAAACAAAAACGGTACTGAAACACTCGTCAGCTACGAGGATACGCCCTGCTTTAAGCTTGAGCTTGTCAAAGACGCTCGCGTTACTTTAAAATACGAGCATTTCACTACAGTAGTAGTTATGGAACACGGCGGTGTTCTTTTATGCGCAGGCGAAAAGCACTGTCTTGTGCGCGGAGATCGTTTTTTTGTTCCTGCCGATATTGAATTTACTTTAGAAGGAGCGTGCGCTATCATTTGTAGCCCGCCCAAAACGGAGGTATGAAAATGACAGTCAGACAAGAGCTTTACGAAAAGGCTAAGGCAACTTATCGGGCACTTCTTGACAGAATGAGCAAAAGATATTCCCCCGATTATCAGTACGTTATAAGTGACCGAGTAAGCTTTGAGTGTACCAAAATGGAAG
Source organism: Oscillospiraceae bacterium (assembly GCA_015064065.1). Taxonomy (GTDB): domain Bacteria; phylum Bacillota; class Clostridia; order Oscillospirales; family CAG-272; genus HGM12713. The sequence continues at coordinate 26,558 of SVSY01000010.1, read as the reverse complement.
ATATTTTTCGCCCTATGTGGGGTATTGCTCCATTTTTGGACGACGACTCGCTCACCGTAACGCATAACGGTAAGGAGATGCAGGTAAACGACTTTATCAATATGATAATGCTCGATGGCACAAAGAAAGACTCTCCCCTTCGCTTTGACCGAAACGTAACCCGTGAGACCGAGGAGACCTTTGCAAATCAATCAGTAACCGAAATAGCGGCTTATCTTGTTGCCGTCTGCTTTGCAAAAGAAAAGCTTTGGGACGTTTTGAGTGATACAGAGCGCGATACTATCGCAAGCTGGATAAAGGAGTGGTCTATCATCGCGATCAAACGCTCCTGGCAGAATAACCACTATTGGTACCCGATATTCTGTATCGAAATACTCAAACGACTCGGCTACGATTGCAGAGAGGTCGATGAGGATATGCAAAAGGGCTACGACTTCCTTGAAAATCTTTATTACGGAAACGGCTGGTACAGCGACGGAGAGCTTGGCAGATTTGATTACTACGAGGCTTGGGCGCATCATACCTACACACTTCTCTGGATTCTTATTGCCGACAGGAGCCGTACGGATTACGAAGAAAAGTGCGAAAAATACAGAAAGAGAAGCTCGGAGTACCTCAATCACTTCATTCATTATTTCGACAGCGACGGAGGTATGGCAGCATACGGAAGATCCATCGGTTACCGCTTTGCAGCGATAGCTCCCTTTGCGCTCGCGGTTATGATAGGCTGTGACGTAGATGCAGGCCTTTGCAAGAACGTAATTAAGAAAAACATTGAATATTTCTATAACAACAGTATTCCTACGGATGACGGCTGCTTCCCCGTCGGCTATCTTTACTCAACTTCCGGATTTGGCGAGGGTTACGCGTCCGACGGAGCAATAAGCTGTTACACAGAAGGATTTTTATGTTTTCTCGCTGACGAGAGTTCTCCTCTTTGGTCAAGTGAGATAAAACCTCTGCCCATCGAGCAGAAAAATTTCATTATACCCAATCCGCTGGAGGGTCTTGATACGATCATTGCAGGTGATAACGCCAAAAACGGCGTGACGCTTTACAACGGAGCGCTTCACTACTATCAAAGCGAGGTGTTTGGTCACCGCTTTAACGATATGGCAGGCGCATACTCGAAATTTGCCTACAATTCCCGATCAGGCTACGCTCTTTCAAGCGTTGACCTCACGTCCGTCGACAATATGATCTCGCTTAGCACACCCGATGGGACTATGAATTCTCACAGACGCAGGATCATAGACAATCAGACACTAAACGGTGTGCTCGTTTCAAAGCATATTCCTTTTGCAAACGATTCCGCTACCGAGATCAAGACATGGCTCATTCCCCTTGAGGACGGATGGCACGCAAGGATACATAAGGTTACGCTTTCACAAAGATATAAGATATGCGAAGGCGGCTTTAGTATCGGTGTAAAAAACGATTCCTATAAGCTGCTCGGAAATACGGCACTGTACGAAAACAAGGTAAGTAAGATCGAGGTGACGAGCAACGTTGCACTGACATATTCCGTACAATCCTCGCAGCCCGGCATGCATCTTCTTTGCCCTCAGTCGATCTACCCCTGCTATGAGACGGACGTTCTTGATAAGGGCGAGTATATTTTCGCTTGTGCCGTATATTTTTCAACCGACGGAAAGGAAGAGGCCTCTCCCGAAATTTCAATAAACGGTAACAAGGCTACCGTAAAGCAAAAAAACACTTTCAAAACCGTGGATCTGTAAAGGAGAAAAGCTATGGCAAAAACCAAGATAGGACTTATTCAGGTGATGCAACGCGCAGAAGATGATTACAAGGCAAGATGCGATATGTTGTATTCTCAGGCCGAAAAATGCTTTATTGAAGGAGCAGAGCTTGTATTTTTCCCCGAGGCATTCCAACACGTACCCGACAGAAGCATAGTAAAGGATCACGACAGACTTTCAGCGGTTTCTGCAGAGTGGAAGCAGAGATGCTCCGAACTTGCCAAAAAATATCACGCATATCTTGTACCGTGGGATTACGAATATACTGACGGAAAAGTCTATAATTCGTCCTATATCCTTGACCGCGACGGAAATGAGATAGGCAGATACAGAAAGGTACATCTTACTCACAGCGAGCAGATGCGAGGGCTTTCAAACGGAGAGGATTTTCCCGTCTTTGATCTTGATATCGGCAAGATAGGTATTATGATATGCTGGGATAACTATTTTCCCGAAAGCGCGAGATGCCTCGGAAATAACGGCGCCGAGCTTGTATTGTATCCGCTGTACGGAGACACTCTCATTCCACAATGGGAGATCAAGCTAAAAGCAAGAGCGATAGATAACGTGATGCATATAGCCTGCACTCAGATCGACGAAAATAACGACGTTGCTTTCACGGGTATCGTAGCTCCCGACGGTGAAATAGTCGAGCGCTTCAGAGAGCCATCGTATAAGGTGGTTGAGATTGATATCGGAAAGCCTTGGATAACTCACACAACGGGAAATCCCGCTTATTCCGAAAACATAAAGCAGATGACCGAGCGCTGTCGCCGCCCCCAGACTTACGGAGCAATATATAACGCGCCGAAAATCGAAAGCTGGGAGGATATATTCTACGGCAACGAGCCGATCGTCAAATAATTTATAGGATCTGATTACTGTGTAAAGATTCAAATGACAAAAGAGAATTTTTTAAATGCTAACAGGCGGTAGCAATTGTAAGATCGTTACTTCATAATCACCCTCTCCCCCGATGAGTCTTAAAAGACTCATCGGGCTTTTTTTATACTTCCTTTTTGCTCTTTTGAAAAGCGAAAAGTTCCAACAACTTTCCAAAAACGTATAAGTTTTGGCAATAAAACAGCAAAAGAAAAGAGGGAGTAAACCGTGGTTTACTCCCTTAAATATATTGATTTTATTGACTTTAAGTATTAGCCGAAGTATCTCTCGAGAAGTCCCTGGAATGCCTTGCCGTGACGAGCTTCGTCGCGAGCCATCTCGTGAACGGTATCGTGGATAGCGTCGAGGTTGAGCGCCTTTGCTCTCTTAGCGAGATCGAACTTGCCCTCGGTAGCTCCGTTCTCTGCTGCAACTCTCATCTCGAGGTTCTTCTTTGTGCTTGCGGTAACTACCTCACCGAGAAGCTCTGCAAACTTTGCAGCGTGCTCTGCCTCTTCATAAGCTGCCTTTTCCCAGTAAAGACCGATCTCGGGATAACCCTCTCTGTGAGCAACTCTTGCCATTGCAAGATACATACCGACCTCGGTGCACTCACCCATGTAGTTAGCGCGAAGATCCATAATGATATCCTCGGGAGCGCCCTCTGCTACTCCTACAACGTGCTCAGCTGCCCAGCTAAGCTTATCCTCTTCCTGCTTGTTGAACTTTTCAGCAGGAACCTTGCACTGAGGACATCTCTCAGGTGCGCTATCTCCCTCGTGAACGTAACCGCATACAGAACATACCCATTTTGCCATGATAAATTTCTCCTTTTAAATGTTTTAATTTTAATTTTTTAATTTTGATTTTCAACGTTTTGTCGACATCTTTCACAAATGCCTTTAAATTCCATGTGGACGTCCTCTACAAGAAAGTTTTCATAACCTCTTGCGTTCATCAACACCTCGCACTCGTCAAGTGTAGCATCGACATCAGCAACCGATCCGCACTCTCGACATACTATGTGATAATGTCTGCCAAGCGTAACGTCGTATCTGTCGTCGGCTTCTACAAGCTTGAGCCTCAAGACCTCTCCCTCTTGCGCCGCCTCAGCTAAAAGACGGTAAACGGTAGCCTTGCTTATTTCGGGGTATTTTTCGTGAACCGCCTCGTAGACCATGCCCGCCGATGGATGATTGTGCATCTCGCGAAAGACATCAAAGACGATTCCCTTTTGGACAGTGTTTCTTTTTTGTTTCATTTATTTATCCATTCCTTATTGAGAACCATTCTTGATTACGTGTATATTATATCATACCATTTTTCTTTTGTCAATACTTTTTTTAAAAAATTTTTTAAATTTTTTTCATAGAAAAAAGTCCCGCTTTAAACGGGACTTTTTGATCTTATTCTGCATCGGTCTCTTTTGCGTTTTCCTCAGCCGCTTCTTCCTTTTTAGCCTCTTCTCTTGCCTTCTTCTCTTCGGCACGTCTTTGCTTGTCTGCCTCGATCTCCTCACGAAGAGCTTTTCTGTCGGCAATGAGCTTATCGAGCTCCAAGGTAAGCGAAGTGAGCTTTTCCGCCTGCGACTGTTCGCTCTTTATCTGCTTATAATAATAGCGACCGAGATCCTCGTACTTTCCCGATATCTTGGAGTCCATAGATTTGAGCTTAACGTGCTTTGAAGCAATATCAGCCACCTCTGTCGTTTTTGCAGCGACCTTATCTGCGGTCTTGCTTATCTTGCTCTTGATCTCATTCCAATTTGCCATATTTATCTCCTTATCTGAATAATACGTATTTACAGATTTATTATATACCATATTTTAAAAAAAGTCAACAAATACGCATAAATTTTTATTCGGGCGAGACACTATTTTTTAGTATATATATTAGCGAGGTAACTTATTATGAATATGGATAAAAAGCAATACAAGCGTTTTGCCGACGCACACGCACCGAAATCACCAATATTTAGAAATTGCATCTTTGCATTTATCTTCGGCGGTGCTATATGCTGCTTTGGAGAAGCTCTGAGCTCTTTGTATTCTCTTCACCCGAGTATAGATCAAGCCTCTGCCCGAACGCTTACGTCGGTAACTCTTATTTTCATAGCAGTACTATTGACCGGCCTCGGTGTATTTGACAAGATAGCAAAAGTTGCAGGTGCAGGGACTCTCGTTCCCATAACGGGATTTGCAAATTCCGTCGCATCCCCCGCTATCGACAGCCGTTCCGAAGGCTACGTGCTCGGTGTCGGTGCAAAAATATTTACGGTATGCGGTCCTGTGTTACTGTATGGCACGCTTGCGGGGGCGATATACGGAGTCATCTATTGGATCTGCGGCTTGATATGATCCATTCATACCAGCTCGCAAAAATATTCTGCGAGTGCTTCTGAGCGATCCGAAAACGAGAAAAGCACGTATCTTCCGTGTATCTCCGTTCGGATCGCTCTCGCTTTTTCTTCGAGTTCAGTCCCCCGCAGTGCAACTTTTATCACGTCGGCACGCTCAAGGCACATCTGCAAAACAGCGTCGGTATCTGAGTGCGAGCGGCACTTGAAGACAGCTATCTCGCAGGTCTGTCTTCCCGAAATACATATTGCATATTCCTCAAGCAAAGGAAAATATTCTTCAACGTATTTTTCTCCGTATAGCGTTTTTCTGACGTCGTCACTAATATATCCAAGCTCACCAAGCTCTGCAAAGCTTGAGTAAAAAATACTGTTTTCTTCGCTCTCTCCTACGTACGCGATCAATTCGCAAAGGAGATCGAACGTGCTTGCCTTATCTCTTTGCGCGCACGAGCAAAAAAGCAAAACAAATATACATACTATCGAAATATATCTCTTCATCATCTCACCGCCTTTTTTTAAATATACGGCGGATAAAGGTACTTTATTCTGTTTTGATCCCCTCTTTTTTTATGACCTTAAGCAGAGTTATAAAGAGTATTTTCAGATCGAGTCCCATCCTCAGATTTGATAGATAGTAGCTATCGTTTTTTATCTTCTCTGCATCGTCAAGAAGATTTCTCCCCCGCACCTGAGCCATTCCCGTTATACCGGGGCGAAGGCGGTACACACCCGCGCTCATTCTCAAACGGTGCATATCTTTTTCCTCGCATATCAGAGGACGCGGACCGACAAGACTCATTTCACCGCGTAAAACGTTAAACAGCTGTGGCAGCTCGTCAAGGCTCGTACGGCGAAGAAAACGCCCTGTGCGCGTTACGTAACGTTCATATCCGTCAAAATCCGATGCGGGCGTATACGGGGGCGCGTTACAATACATAGTTCTGAATTTATAACAAACGAACACCTTGCCCTCTCTGCCGCGCCGTCTTTGCTTGAATATAGCCTTACCCTCGGAGTCGGCGCGTATAAAGACGGCTATTATAAGCATAGGAAAAGCCAAAAGCAACAACAAAATTATTGAAAACAAAACGTCTAAGGCGCGCTTGACAAAGCGCGCATATATTCCGCCAATACCGATCTGCTTTTTCATACCAACTCCCCTTTTGAGTTAGCATTTACAAAAGACAGGATTTTATGCAAAAAGGACTGTTCGAATGAACAGTCCTTTTTCATTAACTTATATTAACAAAGCGTATAGATTCGATAACCACGTCGGTCACGGGCTTGTCATTTTTTTCGGTCTCTACGGTCGCTATTGCATCGACTACGTCCTGACCGTATACTACGAAACCGAAAGCGGCATAGCCACCGTCAAGTCCCGCATTATCCGCGTGCATTATAAAGAACTGGGAGGACGCAGAATTAGGATCGTTCGAGCGTGCCATAGAAACAACGCCCTTCTTGTGCGAAAGATTGTTGGTAAATCCGTTCTGTGCAAACTCACCGTAAATATTAGTGCCGCTACCTCCAGTTCCGTTTCCTTCGGGACATCCGCCCTGTATCATAAAGTCTTTAATAACTCTGTGGAATATCAAGCCGTTATAAAAGCCTTCTGCGACAAGCTTTTTAAAGTTTGCCACAGTAGTGGGCGCGACCTCTTCATAAAGGCGAACGAGTATTTCACCTTTATCCTTTACACTTATCATAACGTGATCGGTCGCTTCTGCAGAATCGCTCACGCCGTCAAGGCTTTCAAGCTTTGAAAGATCTATATCCTCAAATGTCACAGGCGTTCTGTAGCTATCCGCATCACTCGGTGCAAATATCTGTTCAAGCGCTCCTACGTTCTTTAAAGTATTCAATACCTCATTCTTGACCTCAAAAGTGCCATACACCATCTGAGAAGTAGTTATGCGGGTAGAGACGAGCTTTGCGTCCATCGAAAAGTATAGGTCATAGCTTACGTCCTTGCTGACAGCTACTCCCGTGTACTTTTTATAATCGTCCGCCAGAATCGTAATATTCAGAGCGTAAAGCTCCTCTCCGTATCCGCCGATCTCTTTTTTGAATTTTATACCGTCAAAATACTTATCCTCAACGGCAATAAGTATCTCGTCTACAGGCTCACCCATATTCTGCTCATATTCCTCTTTGGTGACTTCTATTTTTTCCTTATTACCCGAATTGGAATAATAGATAACTCCGCCAACGTAATACTGCTCGGTAAGCTTCTCTCCGTTTTCCTCGTACTCGTAATAAAGGTCAGAGCCATTCTTCTTAAACGAAGTAACGTAGGAATAGTTAGTAGGTGACTCTCCGTAATCAAGCTCGCTGTTGCAACTTATAACGAGCTCATAATTGTCTGTCTCAGAAAGAAATTTCAGTGCTTCTTTGTGCACTTCGAGCGGGTCCTTGCCCGCAAGAGTTTCAAATTCAGTTTGCGCCGCCGTCTCCCCCTGTGTTTCCTCGGTCTCTTTTTCGGTCGCCTCGGTCTCTTCAGAGTCTTTAGCACCAAGGCAGGAAGATAACGCAAGCACGGCAAAAAGTGCTAACAGTATTGCAATAATTCTTTTCATTTCAACCTCTCGTTTTTATATCTATAACGACTATTTCGGTGGGATTGAATATACGCGGGGGGATAATAGTTCTCTTCAGTCCCTTACTTATAACGAAGCGCCCTTCGTGCACTCCCGAGGTATATTTCGGGAATATCCCCTGCCCCGGTGCGTACATACCTCTACCGAAAAATCTCCACTGACCTCCGTGCGCATGACCGCTGACTGTCAGGTCTATCGGATACTTTTTTACGTAGCTCCCGTAATATTCGGGATGATGGCAAAGCAAGACCTTTGGCGCGTCTAACGCTGCAAATTCTTCAAGAAAATCGAGGTTTGGCAACGAGTTTTCAAGTATAAGACCCGACGCGAGTCCGCCGAAGGCAATTCCGTCTACTATCTCGTACGAGTCGAGCAAAAAATGCACTCCCGAATCCTTTATCCTTTGAAGGTTCTTCTCGGTATATACACGCTCGGCCGAGTGATACTCGCGCCATTTTTTGCGACCCGAATGAACTCCGCCGTCCTCGTGATTTCCCGTAACGTAAAAGGTAGGAGCTATCTTCGCCGATTCTGCAAAAATACCGAACGCGCGCTCATTTATCTCGTCGGAGCTTCCGTCAAGCGCCTCGAGAATATCTCCCGCCATTAGAATATAGTCGGGGGATATCTTCAAAAGTCCGTCCGTAACACGTTTATAGCTTTGAGCGTGAAGGTCCGTGACAAGCGCGATACGCTTTTGCTCCTTAAAGCCGTCGGCTAAAACAGAATAAAAGCTTTTTTTCATTCAACGACTACCCGTTTTCAGCGGCTTATAAGAGAGTCGACGTATTCGGTCATTTCGTCGTACTTCTTCTCTATCTCGGTCAAAAGCTTCATCTGTGCTCTTGCTCTTACGAGGTTATGGTCGGGCGAATTTACCTTAAAATATTCGTCACCGTTGATATAATCGGTGAGAAATCTGAGTGCAAGCTCACAGGTCATCACCTTCGCGCCGAGAGGAAGATAATGTATCTCCTCATCGCTTAGCGCATTCGCTATCTCCTCAACAAAACCTTTTGTAAAGAGCTTGAAGAGCTCCATATTTATAGTGATCTTGGACAGATCAGACTCATCCTCGGCGGCGGTAGACGCACCGAAGCGGATAGCGTCGCCGTAGTCGTAGAGCGAAGATCCGGGCATTACGGTATCAAGGTCGATAACACACGCCGCCTTACCCGTAGCGTCGTCTATAAGCACGTTATTAAGCTTTGTGTCGTTATGCGTGACGCGCGTGGGAAGCACTCCCGCATCTATCTTGTCCACGATCTCGCCCATCATTTTTCTTCGGTCGAACAAAAAATCTATTTCTTCTTCGATCTCGTGAACTCTTCCTGCTTTATCCTCCGCGATAGCCGCTACGAAAGCATAGAAACGACGCTTGGTGTTGTGAAAATCGGGAATGGTTTCGTGAAGCACATCTGCAGGAAAGTCGAAAAGGTTTTTCTGGAACGCGCCAAATCCTCTGCCCGCTTCATAGAAAAGAGCAGGATCGTCGATAGAGTTATACGCGGTAACGCCGTCAACAAAGATATACGCTCTCCAAAAATATCCGTTCGCATCTTTACAAAGGTAAGAGCCGTTCTTGGCACTTACAAAGTGCAAAAGCTTTCTCTCGGTATTCTCTCCCTCTGCGCGAAGCTTCTTGTCAATGTGCTCAAGAACGTTGGTTATGTTTTCCATAACTTTATACGGATCCTTGAATACCACTGTGTTTATTCTTTGAAGTATATAGTTTTTCTTCGTTCCGTCGGGCTTTACGAATATAAGCTTATATGTGGAATTTATATTTCCCGAGCGAAGCTCCTCGGCGGAAAGATATTTACCTTCGAAATTAAATTGTCTTATAGCCTGTTTAATATCGTTATAAAGCATATTTATCTCCTTTAAATACAATAAAAGCTCAGCATTTCACAATATATCTTTTATATTATATCACATAATGAAAACAATGTCAAGTAAGTGCGTAGAACACAGCATTCTCTGCACGCATTTAATGTAATGTAACGTCACACGTCGTAAAATGGTTAAATCTTCCGCTCCAAAAAATGCTTAACGTGTTTAAAGGCTATGCTGATGCGGCAAGAATATACTCAAACAAAACAAATCTTGCAATATTCGGAGAACAAAATCTGATGAACGTTAAACGAGGAGATATTTATTACGCCGATCTGAGTCCAGTGGTCGGCTCTGAGCAAGGGGGCTTGCGCCCCGTCCTTATAATACAGAATGACGTGGGAAATCGCTACAGTCCGACCGTAATAGCCGCGGCTATCACCTCACGAATGGGCAAAAACAGGCTTCCCACCCATATCGACATATATGCCGATGAGTCAGGAATTTCAAAGGATTCCGTAGTTCTGCTCGAGCAGATACGAACGCTTGACAAGCGCAGGCTGAAGGAAAAGATGGGACATCTTGACGAAGGAATGATGAGAAGAGTAAACTCCGCCATCGCGGTCAGCTTCGGATTAGGTACGGCTCCCGCTTCTTACGATACGGCAATAGCTTCAGTATCGGAAGGAGCGGTAGCGGCGACCGACGGTGAAGCTCCAACAATGTAAAAGGTTCATAAAATCTGCTTGAATTATTAAAAAATTTGTGATAAACTTTGATTAATAAAAAATTACAAATTTTGAGGGCAGGAATGAAATTCGTAAAAAATTACACAACGCGTTGGCACGATACCGACGCAAACAGGACCGTGCGACCTACGGAGCTTCTTGTATACATGCAGGAGACCTCAAACGCGCATCTCGACTCCGCAGGACACAATCTCGACAGGCTACGCGACGAGCACGCGCTTGCGTTTTTGCTCAGCAAGACCAAGATAGCTATATACGAGCCGCTTTATTTCCCCGAGGAAATAACCGTCGAGACCTTTACCGCCGAGAGCAGAGCCTTCGGCTTCAGCCGTTTTTACCGCATTTTGCGCGGAGATACACTGATAGCTGCAGCCGACACCACCTGGGCTCTTATCGACCTCAATTCAAAACAGCTCTGCCGTTCAGATGCATTCGATTTCGGATTTCTGCACGAGCCCGCAATAGATATAGGGTTACCTCCGCGCTTCAGAGTTCCGCACACCGACGGTATGGAGCTTGTAGGAAAGCGCCGAATAGTATATTCCGACCTTGACTACAATATGCATATGAACAATACACGATACGCAGATATGCTGTGCGATTTTATACCGATAGAGGACGTACCGAAGCTACGCGGAATATCGATATCCTATCTGCACGAAGCAGCTTTCGGAGATGAGCTTGCAATATACCGCGCAAGCGCTGATGGCAAGTACAGCTTCCGCGCTGTAAATCAAAACAATGGAGTATGTATAGAAGCCGAAATACTGTTAAAATAGCACTAACAATACGCCGTGATCTTTTATGATCACGGCGTATTTTTGACAAAAATCGCAGCACACAAGTGATTATTTTCCGTATTTTAAAAATATTTACAAATATCCCCTTGCAATTTTATAAAAAATGCGGTATTATAATATAATGAGTAGATTTGTCGCAATATATAATAAGCTTGCGGAGGTATGACGTGTTCGGATACGTAAAGGTGACGAGTCCTGAATTGAAGGTCAAAGAATACGAATATTACCGCGGCACTTATTGCGGACTGTGTCGCTCCATGGGAAAGTGCACGGGTCAATGCTCGCGTATGACACTAAGCTACGACTTCGTATTTTTGGCATTAGCACGAATAGCTGCAACGGCACAAAAGGTGGAATTTGAGCAAAGAAGATGCCTCGCGCATCCCTTAAAAAAGCGAAATTCTATGGTCCGCAACCAAGTCATAGACTACTGCTCACGTGCGGCAGCTATTCTCAACTACAGGAAGGTTGCCGACGACCTCAAGGACGAAAAAGGATTTCGCCGTATGAGAGCAAGGCTTGCGCTTCCCTTCGTTTCTCACGCGAGAAAAAAAGCTATCAAAAAAGACCCTTCGCTTTCCGAGCTTGACGCTGCCGTGGCGCGCGAGCTTGATGCGCTCGCGCTGATCGAAGAGGATAAGAGCTCGGGTGTCGACGCGCCTGCCGACAGCTTCGGACGTCTGATTGGCGAGATAATGTCGTTCGGGCTTGACGGAAGCGCACGCAGAATAACCTATGAGATAGGTCGCGGAGTCGGCGGATGGATATATATTGCCGACGCTATAGACGATATGTCAGAGGACTTAAAAAAAGGAAGATACAACCCTATATTAAAGCTGTACGGTGGCAAGATCCCCGACAAGCGCGAGTTAGAGCTGATATCCGATGCTGTCAAAAACCGACTTTTCGGCGCGGAAGCTGCCTTCGATCTGCTTGACGACGACAGTAAAATAGCCTACGAGCTGCTCGCAAACGTACTGTTTTTGGGAATTCCCGATACTACTCGAAAAATAATAAATTCAACTAACGATAATAAAGATACAGGAGAGATTAGATCCAATGACTGATCCATACAAGGTTTTAGGCGTGTCGCCCGACGCGTCCGATGACGAGATCAAAAAAGCATACCGCGCGCTTGCACGCAAATATCACCCCGACAAATACCGCGACAGCGATCTTGCCGACCTCGCCAGCGAAAAGATGAAAGAGGTCAATGCCGCTTACGAGGAGATACAAAACCTCCGAAAGAACGGCGGCGCACAGAACAACAATTCGGGATACTCGGGCGGATATAATTATGCGGGCGGAAACTCTTCGTCAGGCAATCCTACTTACAACGAAATAAGAAGACTCATAAATTCGGGAAATATTCCCGCGGCAGAAAGCAAGCTTTTTGCAATACACGAGGGCGACAGAACTGCAGAGTGGAATTTCCTTTACGGTTGTGTTCTCGTAAAGAAGGGTCAGTTCGTAGATGCTCAGCGTTATTTTGATATCGCTTGCTCTATGGATCCGTACAACAACGAATACAAGGCGGCTCGAGAAAATCTTCGCAGACGCGCAAGCGGTTACGGCGGCGGTTACAATACCTCGGGCAGCGGCGGATGCTCCACCTGCGATATGTGTTCGGGACTTCTTTGTGCGGATTGCTGCTGTGAGTGCTGTGGCGGAGACCTTATCTCCTGCTGTTGATAGGTGTCACCGTGAAAGACAAAAACAGAAAAAACGATACGAAGAGACTGACCGTATGTGCTATGCTTGCCGCGCTAAGTGTGGTACTGCTCTATTTCGGCTCGGTCATAGAGGTGCTTGATCTTTCGATGGCGGTCATCGCCTCGCTCGCTTGCATCATAGCCGTCATAGAGTACGGGAAGAGCGCACCGTGGGCTATATACGGAGTTACCTCCCTGCTCTCTCTGATACTGCTTCCCAACAAGACTCCTGCGGCATTCTATGCGATATTCTTCGGATTTTACCCTATTCTCAAGGAAAAGTTTGAAAAACGCGGCAAGGTGCTCTGTTGGGTTCTTAAAGAAGCAGTATTTAACGTCTGCCTTGCGGGAATGGGTGTTGCGGCATATTTCCTCTCGACTACGGGAGACAACACGCTTCTCTCCTCCCCTGTGTTTATAGGAATACTCGTAGTTGCGGCAGAGTTGGTATTTATACTTTACGACATCGCGCTGACCCGGTTGATATCCTTCTATATTATCCGTCTCAGACACAGATTTAAATTTTAATTTTATTTAAATAAAAAGCTCTCGACTCATTGTCGAGAGCTTTTTATATCGTCATTCACATATTCGATAATGTCACAGAGGGTACATTCCAAAGCTGAACATATACGGTCTAAAATATAACTGTCGTAACGAACGACGTGATTTTTATAATAGCGGTCTATCGTTTGAAATTTGATCTCGGTTCGCTTGGCTAACTCATAACGAGTAATACCACGCTTATCTAAATACTTGTCTATAGTCAATCTTACCATAAATACCCCTCCTTTGATATATATTTTATCGGATATATACCTAATTGACAATTTCTCTTTTTAGGTATATACTTATATAGGTATATAACAAAGGAGGATTTTATTCAATGAAAATGTTGATCGTTGGTTCACGAAGCATAACAGATTTTGACTTATCGGCATATATTCCTAAAGAGGTCGACACCATTATCAGCGGCGGTGCTGATGGTGTGGATAGTTTAGCCGAGCAATACGCAGATACGCACCGTCTCTCCAAATACATTTTGCGTCCGCGCTACGATCTTTACGGACGTGCCGCACCTATTAAGCGCAACGAGCAAATGGTTGATATCTCGGATGCCGTGCTTATTATTTGGGACGGAAGATCCAAAGGTACACAATATACTTTAAAATACGCCAAAAAATCAAATAAGCAGATCACACTCGTTCAATTATAAAATGTTATCTGTTAAAAAATGGCAAAGATACGAAATCTCTGCCATTTTTGCTTTTATTTATGATATTTAGTTCCCTTTTGAATATTGAACGCGCGGTAGACCGCCTCCAGAAGAATCACGCGCATAAGCTGATGTGGAAAGGTGAGCTTTGATACCGATAGCTTAAGGTCGGCTCTTTGCTTGACTGTATCGGAAAGTCCGAACGAGCTTCCTATTATAAAACAGATATCGCTCGTTCTCGCGCTTATCTCATCGAGCTTATCGGCAAGCTCGGGTGATGATAGCTGTTTGCCCTCAACACACATAGCAACGACGTACGCGCGCGCAGGAATAAGCGACAGTATCTTATCGCCCTCCTTCTCAAGCGCGCTTTTTATTTCATTATCTGAAGGGTCATCAGATAACCTTTCTTCCTTGAGCTGAATACTTTCAAATCGGCAAAAGCCGCCGAGCCTTTTTTCATACTCTGCCGCCGCATCGCGTAAATATGCTTCCTTAAGCGTTCCAAGGGTTATAAACTTCACGTTCAGCATTTTCGTTATCCTCCAAAAAAAGCTTAAGCTCTCTCGGCTCATCGGGATGTGCGACCTCGACCTCAACGCCAAATCCGCTGACTGCACGCTGTGTTTCGTCGAGCGCAAGGCATGGCTCATTATTTTCCTTGCTCAAATGTGCAAGCAATATAGCCCGCGTTCCGCTCTCGGCAAGCTCGACGGCAAATTCGGCGCACTCACAGTTAGAAAGATGGCCGCGCTTTGACGCCACGCGCATCTTAAGATCGCGCGGATAAGGTCCTGTAATAAGCATATCCTTGTCGTGATTGGATTCAAGCACGACGACGTCGCATCCGAGCAGATTTTTTCGTATGTCATCGGAGACGTATCCGATATCGGTGGCAAAGCCTATCGTTCTCTTCAGGTCTCCGTCAAAGAATTCTATTCTGTATCCCACGCTCATTCTGCTGTCGTGCGGTGTGCGGAAGGAGCTTATGCTCATCGGACCCACCTGCTCGCAAAATTCGACGGGGTGCGTTATGATACACGAGGAACAGCAGGGCGTGCTCGCCGTATCAAAACGAGATGCGGACACCTCGGTCATATGTATCGGCATCGGGTGCTTCTTCACGGTGACCTCAAGTGCCGAGACGTGATCGGTATGCTCGTGCGTTATAAATATAGCGTTTACGTTATCAATATCCTCGCCTATATCCGTAAGTGCCCTGCAAAGAGCTCGGGCGCTCTTCCCTGCATCTATCAGAATGGCATTTGTGCCGACTCTGATAAAAGTGGAATTTCCGCCCGAGCCCGAATATAAGCTTACTATTCTGCAAATATTCTTCATTAAAACCATGCGTCGAAAAGAGGGAGCAAAAAGAGCGTTACAGCTTCTACTACAAAAGTAACTATCAAAGCTATTATGCAGACAAGCATCCATCTTGACCTCTCAAGTCTGCGATTTCCGTCCTCAATAAATTCTCTCTTCTTTTCGATATCCCATTCAACAGGAAGCATATCCTCCGTGACGCCCTTCCTCGACATAGCGCGGTTATATATGACGTAAACAAATGCAAGCACGGCAAGCGCGATCATATATCCGAACATAACTATCGGGAAAAAGCTGAAATTCATCGAGAAGTAATAAAATGCCAAAAGTGCCAACGAAAGAACTGTTGCAAGGACAAAATGCCGCAGTTTGCTTTTATCGTTCTTCTCCACGCCAATATCTCCTTGTTTTAGGCATTTAAGCTATTTTTACCGCGCCTTCGGGACGGATACGGAGAACTATGCACTTACCCTCTCCGAATACAGAGTCCATAAGAGTCTTAAATCCGTCGACCTCGTCCATAGAAACGTATGCCTGAATAGTTCCTGCAAATCCGCCGCCGTGAACACGCCAAGCGCCTCCCTTAGAAGCAAGATACTGCTCAGCAAGGCAGAGTGCAAGCGAAAGTCCCTGCTCGGAAAGGTTCTTTGAGGTATATACGTTCTGCAAATAGCAGAAAGAGGATTTGCCCGAAGCGAGGACCTCAGCAAAGAATGCATCGAGATCTCCGCCAAGGAGAGCTTCCTTCTGCTTTGCAACTCTCTTATTCTCAGCAAAGAAATGGAGTGCACGAAGAACTGCGCGGTCGCCTACCTTTTCGCGAAGCACAGGGATCTCGGCGACAAGCTTACCCTCGTCAACGTCACGAAGAACTGCCTTACCGAAGTGTGCCGCAACAGCCTTCATCTCGGCGGGAACAGATGCGTAATCGTCTGTAAGGTCAGCGTGATTTCCGCCGGTGTTTACGATGCAGAGGTTGTATCCCGCACCCGAGATATCAAATGCTACCTTGTCGATGATAGGAGCTTTGGGATCGTTAAAGTCGATAGCAACGATGCCTCCAACAGCGCAAGCTACCTGATCCATAAGTCCACAGGGCTTGCCGAAGAATACGTTTTCGGAGTACTGAGCGAGCTTTGCGATCTCTACGTTGTCTACCTTGCCGTCGTTGTACATATGGTTGAGTATGTTACCCACCATATCCTCAAATGCCGCAGAGGAAGAAAGTCCCGAGCCCTTGAGAACGTTGGAGGTAGTGTACGCATCAAATCCTCCTATAGCATATCCGTCCTTGGTAAAGCCCGCACACATACCTGCGATGATAGACGCAGAAGAGCCAAACTTATCCTCAACGGGAGCAGTATATTCAGAAAAATCAACTACGTCCTCGGGGAAGCCCTCGCTCTTTATGCGAATAACGCTATCCTCACGTGCCGAAGCAACCGCGATAATGTCAAGGTCGATAGAAGCCGCAACTACGCATCCGTGGTTATGGTCGGTATGGTTACCCGAAAGTTCGCTTCTTCCTGCAACCGAGTAGAGAGATATCTCTCTGTCTGCGCCGTATATAGCCGCAAACTCGTCGATAGCCGCAGAGTAACGTGTCTTCTGTGCAGAGACAGCCGCATCTCCGTAAACGTGTGCAAGAACAGCGTCGATACCGCCGTTTGCAATATGAGCCTTCATTTGATTAGTGTTCATATCATATCTCCTTAAGATAAATAAATTTCAACAGTTATATTATAACATTTTGTATTCGATTTTGCAATTACTTTTTTATTTTATTTATCTTTTTTTATAAAATTTTCTCAAATATTCGTTCAGCTATTGAAAAAAAGTGAATTATAATGTATAATTGATATGTAATAACCTTGTTTCTTTCTCGAAACTTATTTACGGAGCATTTAAACATAATGAGTTATTTCAAAAAATTCACTGATTTTTGCGCGGGAGTTGCGGCTTTTGCGGCATCTTTGTTTTTTATAAGAAAATATATGGAATTTGTTCCAGAAGAACCCCCTACCCTCTCCGAGCTGACGACAGACGCCACCGACGCGTCAGGAGAGACGCTTGAGGCCGTCACGGAGGCGATAACCGAGGTCACGGAAAAATTCCCGAGTAAGCTTGAGCAATTTCTTGAGCCGACAGAATCTGTAGATTATTCTCTTCTGATACCGCTCGTTTTTCTGCTGCTTCTTTCGGCACTTTTGGGAAGAGTATTCAAAAAACTTCCCCAGGTCTGCTTTGGCATCTCGCTTCTTCCTGCTCTTATGATAGCGTATATGTACGAGGCCGAGATGCTTTACGAGCAAGCCGCTCTGTTTTTGATACTCGGCGCGCTTCACGTTATCGGAAATATCGTAGACTGTCTCTTGCGTGACCGCGAGGACGGACGCCACCGAGCCTCGATAGCCGCGAAGATATCCTCCGCCGCAGGTGCTTTTGCCTGCTTCTTCGTCTTGTGGAAGGGCGCTCAAACGCCGCCGGCAGACCCCGACAAGATAGGCCACATTGAGAACAGGATATTTTTCCATATGACAGGGAGCGACGTTGGATTGCTCACACAGCTTGGATGGATGTTCGTAATACTCTTTGCCGTGAGCATCATTCTTTACAACGTATATTTTATAGATGCTATAGTTTCCGTAGTTCCCTTCTGCTTTGTCACGTATCAGCTTGCGGCAGAATATCTTACACTTGCACCGACGGTATTCTTTACGCTTGCACTCTTCTGCCTGCTGACACATCTTGCTATCGCGGTATTTGAGAACAACCTTTCCCGCAAGGAGCAAGGACTGCCCAAGTTCAAAACAAAAACTCAAGGAGAATAATATGAAGATAAATAGATTTTTCAGAATACTTTTTTGCATAGTTTCACTTTTCCTCTGCTCTTCGCTTATAGCCTCGTGTAACGAAAAAGTTGACGGCACGGCACAAAGCGACAGCAATACTCCCACCGAGGCGACCGAAGCAGAAACCGAAAAAGCCACCTCCTCCAACAAAAAGCCCTCCATTCAAGACAAATTCAATCTTTCAAGCAAGCTTGACGCGAGCGTCAACACTTTACCTGAATACACAGGAAAGCCGTTTGACCATGTGGCTGTTGACCTTGGCGACGGCTCTTATATGAATATTGCCAAGAAAACGTCATTAGAGGAATACGAAGCGTACAAAAAGCGTCTTGAGGAAGCGGGATACGAGCTCTACACCACCAACGAGATAGGTGAAAATCGCTATGCCACCTATCACAATGACAGCGAGATAGTCAACGCTATGTTCTTCGTGCAAAACCACAATGCAATTATGAATTTAGAAGGCTTCAGAGGTACGTACGAGGTACGTGTGACCGTAGACCGCAAGGATACGTTCGGACTTCCTTCGCTTAAAGAGGATAACGTCTATACGGCTACACAGCCGCAAATGCTGACGCTTATCTCCGATACGTATATTGAGTGGCCGGGCAGAATGGGTTACGTGTTCCAGATGAGCGACGGTAGCTTCTTTATAATAGACGGCGGATATACCGACGGAAATCAAGGCGAGAGCGGCGGCCTTCGCGCCCCCGGAATTTCAACAGGCTGTCATTCCTCTGCTCCGTTTGTGATGGAAGTTCTTAAGAAATACGCTCCCGACCCCGAAAACATCACTATTGCCGCGTGGCTCATAACGCATATGCACGAGGACCATTTCGGTGCTTTCATTGATCTTGCGCTCAATGCGGATTATGCAGAGGACAAGGCAAGGATCACGATAGAAAACGTCATCTACAGTGCTTCGTGTGATGAAAACACTAAGCTTGCAAGCGACAAGCAGCTTCCTTGGACTCGAGTATTCAGACGTGCCGTAAGCAACGAAGGTTGGGGTGAGCGCATCAAAAACAAGGTAAAAGCGCATCCGGGTCAACAGTTCTTCCTGCGCGACCTCGAATTCACCGTCTATACCTCCGAAGACCTTCTCCATTTCGGTACGTTCAATCCTTATGAAGACGGCAAATATATAAATAACACGAGCATCGTCACGATGGTCAAATTTATGGGAAAGGATATGCTGTTCCTTGCAGACTCTTCCGCGGCAAACAATCCCAACGTTCTTACCCCCATCTACAACACCGAGCTTAAGGCTGATATCCTTCAAGTAGCGCATCACGGCTATGCCGACACCGATGCGGGTACTGTGTTAAAATACGTAAAGCCTGAAATAGTTTTCTGGCCTGTCTACGCCCAGCACTTCTACGGATACGAGATAGGATATATGGAAAAAAACAACAAATACGGAGGCGTTAAAAACGTAGGATTTAACTCAGTGCTTTTCGCTGACGGCATAAGGCACTACGTTCACGGCTCTACCAACCTTACATTCCTTGATTTTGAAAATTGGATACCCGAGCCTACCGACGATCCACTCCAGATCTACGATCCTAAGACCTGGGTGCCAAACGAAAATTATATGAAGGAAAACAATTATAAATGATCAAAAAAATAACGCGTGTGGCTCGCCACACGCGTTATTTTTTCTTTATCTGTTATTCGGTCTCTCCGTCAAGGAAAATAACTATCTTTCTGTTGTTTTCCGAGCCGATGGAATTTGTAGATACACCTGCGATATTCTGTATCTCAGAGTGGATTATTCTTCTCTCGTAGGGATTCATAGGCTCAAGCATTACGCTCTTCTTGTACTTCTGTACTCTTGCAGCCATTCTTCTTGCAAGTGCACGGAGAGTTTCCTCTCTCTTTGCGCGATATCCTTCAACGTCAACGGTTATTCTTACGTACTCGTCCTTCTTTCCGTCGATCCTCTTGTTAGCCGCAAGACTTGCAAGATACTGCAAGGAATCAAGCGTCTCACCGTGATGACCAATAAGAATGGCAGCACTCTCTCCGCAAACGTTTATTCTCTTCTCGCCGCTCTCGCCGTCACTCATAGTGACCTCAGCCTCGATATTCATATCAGCAAGAAGCTTTTCGATAAATTCAAGTGCGTTTACCTCACCGCCTACGGTGTAGCTCGCGCTTATCTTTGCATCGGTCGCGCCTATTCCAAGGAAGCCCTTCTTTGCATCCTCAAGCACGGTATATTCTATTTTTTCTTTAGATGGCGCGCCGAGCTCTGTAACAGCCTTAAGAACTGCCTCTTCAACGCTCTTTGCGCTTACGATTACTTCTTTTTTCACTTTAGTTTCTCCGTTTATAATTACTCTGCTGACGAGTTTTCGTCTTCGTTTTCTTTTGACTTTTCTTCGTTTCTGTCGTCTTTTTTGATAGTTGCCTTGGAGATGAGCTTAGACTTCTGAGCATTATTCTCTCTGTCTGCCGCCTCCTGCGCCGCAAGTGCTTCCTTATGCTTTAGTGCAGCTTCTCTCGTATCTTCGAAATCCTCGTCGTCTATATGGTGGAGCGAACGAACTACGCGTCCGGATTTTTCCACACGGGTACTCTTGTCGATACGCGCGCCGATCTCACGCTCTGCTGCCCTGTAATCTTCCTCGGTAAACTTGGGTAAGGGCATCGAGTAATGAAGGATTATACGGCTTATTACACCGAGTATGCTCTTAAATATCCAATACACACCAAGTGCTGCGGGAACGCTGAACGAGATGAATACACTGAACAAAGGCATAACGATATCCATTACCTTGTTGGAACAGCCCATCTGTGCTTGCTGTGCGGGATCGACAGCCTGATACGAGAATTTTCTCGTAAGCTTCATACTGAAGAAGTAGGAAAGGAAGGTAAGAACGGGGATAGACAGAACCAACCACATAGCAGGGTTCTTGATAGCCTCAACGTTCATACAGTTCATAGGAAGCAAAGAAAGATCGAGTGCTCCGCCGAACGCCTTAAGATTAGGCATATTCTCAAACACCTCAACGGTAAAGCCCTCAACGTTTGCAAATGCGGAATATCCCTTATCTGCTATCGGGCCGAGGAATGCCATCGTTCCTCCCCTTGTTTCCATTCCGAGAATGGAAGCTATCTGGGAGATAGCGCTTTCACTAAGACCGCAGATATACTTGAGCGGGTTAATGACGATGTTATAAAGCGCTATAAGGAGCGGAAACTGAATAAGAAGCGGCAAACAACCGCTCATAGGGTTGTAGCCTTCCTTCTGCTGAAGCTCCATTATCTCCTGCTGCATCTTCTGCTGCGTAGGCTTATCGTCTCTGCCCGCGTACTTTTTGCGTATTGCCATTTCCTTGGGGCGAAGCCGAGCCTGCTTGATAGAGTTCTTCTGCTGCTTTATTCCGAATATCAGGGTAATGAGTATTTCTATGACTACGGAGAACACCAATATCGCAAGGATATAGCTGTTTCCACAGATCTCACTGAAAAATTTCAGCAGCCAACCTATCGGAACGTTAATAAAATCCATAATTTTCTCCTCTCTGTTTTTTTCGGAGCCGTCATTGTAAAATTAGTCCTGTGTGTTTTTTTCGTCCTCTTTATCCCTTTGGTATTTCGGTATTCTTTTAGGTCTCTTTTCGGGGACGGGATCATATCCGCCTGCCGAATACGGATTGCAGCGAAGGATACGCTTGACCGTGAGCCAAAAGCCTACGAAAAAGCCTCGTTTAATAAACGCATCAAGTGCGTAGGCTGAACAGGTAGGGCTGAACCTACAAGTCGGATTTCGTTTTAAGGGCGATAAAAACTTTTGATAAAAGCGAATCAGCCAAATGCAAACATGCTTCATCTTTTTTCTCGTTTGTTATTATTTTTCTGCCGCTTGCTCGGCATACATATCAAGTGCGCGGAATGCAATATCAAGCTCTCGTGCGAGGTCGGTGCTCTTTTTCTTGACCGCCGCGCTTCTTGCACCGATAACAATAAGAAAGCCCGTCTTAAGCTTCGACTTATGCTCGTCGTATGCCGCTCGGATTATACGCTTTACGCGATTTCTGATAACGGCACCGCCAAGCTTTTTGGAAACCGATAGTCCAAGACGGTTGACCTGCTTTTTTTCGGGGTTTGCCTTTGCAAGTCTTGAAGCCGCGTAGTCCTTAAGAACGTATACGGCAAGAGTCTTCCCTACAAAGCTCTTCCCTTTTTTGTAAGTCTTATTGTACAGATGGTTTTCTCTTATTGCAATATTCTTCATTCCACCCACTTCACTTTCTTTGCCCACATACCAAAAACCCCGATGCACGCAAAAACCAGAAATCTGTTTTTGAGGACACCGGCGGTTTTATGTGTCAGGCTATCGAACGATAGTTCGACGATCAATAGGTCAATCTTTTTCTGCCTTTAGCGCGTCTTCTCTTAAGTACGTTTCTGCCGTCAGCAGTTGCCATTCTCTTTCTGAAGCCGTGCTCTTTCTTTCTCTGACGCTTTTTGGGTTGATAAGTTCTGAGCATTTTCTTGCACCTCCTTAAGTTTGTCTTTATTCCGGATTGTGAGATATCCGGAACTTTTTCCGGAAGCGTGTTGCTATACAGCCAAAATAACGCTTTTACACAATGACATCATATATTAAACCATATTTCTTTCAATTTGTCAAGAGATTTTTTCAAATTTTTTATCTTTTCTTTATTATTTTATATTTTTAATAAATACATCTTGCGAATAAGGTTATTTTATGATAAAATATATATAATCTTTGAAAGGAGCGACGCTATGGAAATAATCAAGGAAGATGCTTTTCGAAAACAGTTAAAAAGCGGTCTTGAGGGTTCTTTTCTCTTCTTCGGCGAAGAGGATTATATGAAGAGCTTTTCTCTGCGCGCCGCCCGCGAGGCTATATGCTCCGACGAAACCTTTGCCGTCTTTAACGACGTATCCATCGCGCCTATAGATTACACTCCCGCCGCTCTTCTTGACGCTCTTATGCCGCCTCCGATGATGGCGGATAAAAAAATAGTCAGCATAAACGGACTTGCCATATCCGATATGAAGCAGAGCGAGATAGACGACCTGTGCGAAGTCCTTGCAACGCTCCCCGATTACGACTACAACGTGCTCGTGATCTCTGTTCCCTACGGACTTATTGACGAGGGGAATCTTCCAAAGCACCCCTCCGCAGTCTTTACTAATCTCTCTAAATATCTGACTCCCGTAAAATTCGATGCCGTCACGGGTGCAAGACTTAACGTCTGGGTGCAAAAGCATTTTTCACATCACGGAGTTTCCGCATCTCCCGAGATATGTGCAAAACTCATCGACAAGTGCGGAAGATCTATGTTCACCCTTTCGTCTGAGACCGAAAAGCTTTCCTACTACGTTCTGCAAAACGGAAGAAACACGGTAAGCACCGACGATGTTGACGACGTCGCCATCTCTGTCATAGATTCAGACGCGTACGCGCTTGCGAACGCTATACTCGACGGACGTTATGCCGACGCGATAGAAGCGCTTGGAGTTATGAAATTTCGCCGTGTAGAGCCGGTCATAATTCTCTCGGAGGTCTCACGCGTTATATGTGAGCTCGTGACTATAAAAGCACTTCTATCCGAGGGAATGTCCAATGCCGAGATATCTTCTACGTTAAAAATGAACGAATACAAGACGAAGCTTTACGCAAGTGCCGCGGCGTCAAGGCCGCTTGAACGCCTCAAACGCGCTCTGCTTCTCTGCTCGGAGGCAGACCTTTCGCTAAAGCTCTCACCACAGGGCTACACAGCCATAGAAAAGCTGATATGTACGCTTTGATGTTGCTCAAAGCTGTTTATAAATCATAAAATGAAAGGATATAGATAATGGACAAAAAGGTTACTTTGGCGGCACACCGCGGTTGGCGCGGAAAATATCCCGAAAATACTATGCTCGGCTTCCGTATGGCGCTCACGCTCGACGTTGACGCGGTAGAGATGGACGTTCATATGACAAAGGACTACAGAATCGTAGTTTGTCACGATGCTTCTCTCAACAGAACGACCGACAAGACAGGAATGATCTGCAAGCTGACTCTTGACGAGGTACGAGAGGCAGACGCAGGTATTAAGTTCGGCGAGGAATTCAAGGGCGAAAAGATACCTATGTTTGAAGAATTTCTTGAGCTTATGGCGACGAGGCCCGACATAAGAATACTTCTTGAGCTTAAGGACTATCCCGAAGAGATCGGCGATTTCGCATACGCATCAGCAGAGGAAACTCTCAGACTTTGCAGAGAATACGGAATTTTCGGTGCTGACAGGCTTACTATCATCACCTTCTCCGCAGGCATCTGTGCTTGGTTGCGTACTCGCTACACTAAAGAGGATTTCCTTATTCACGGATTTTATCCCAAGCACTATATGCGCGGCTGGGAAAAGGACGATCCGTACAAATACTATGATGAAGTATGTCTCTTCAACGGTGGAGACAAAACACCTCAGGGTATGCCGATTGACCACGGAACTCCACTCGCTGACAAAGCGCGCTTCAAGGAGTTTGAGCTTATGGGAATCAAGCCCTGCGTATACTACAGTCTTAACAAGGACGAGGAGCTTCACAGAGCGGCTTATGAGAACGGTGCTATAGGATTTACATCCGACCACCCCGATATTTGCGGCGAAATGCTCGATAAGTTCGGCGCAAGAAAGCTTAAAAAATAAAACCGTATTTATCATTTCAAAATTCAAAATACGTTGTCTTTGTTTTATGATCAAACACTTACGGATACGTACGAAAGGAATCTTTATGTTTGAATTCAAATATCACAAATCTCTCGAATTTTTGCACGTAAACTGTGAGAAGCCGCGCGCTTACTTCGTTCCTTACGATACAAAGGAAAAAGCACTCCGAGGTAACAGAGCAGACAGCAATCGTCTTATCTCGCTTTGCGGAGATTGGGATTTCAAATTCTATCGCTCCGAAGCAGAGCTTGACGATTTTCTCGCTACCGATTTCTCCATCGCCGGATTTGACAAAATGACAGTTCCGCGCAGTTGGCAAACTGTCCTTGATAAAGGATATGACACACCGCAGTATACAAACGCGATATACCCCTTCCCCTTCGACCCTCCCAGAGTTCCCGCAGAAAACCCCTGCGCACTCTATACAAGAAAGCTCACCTTGGCAGAGGAAGCGCTGAAAAAAGATATCTTTATAAATTTTGAGGGCGTAGACTCCTGCTTCTATCTTTTTGTAAACGGTGAGTTTGCAGGCTACAGTCAGGTCAGCCACAGCACGTCCGAAATAAATATTACGCCTCTGCTTCGCGCAGGCGTAAACACCTTCAGCGTAGTAGTATTCAAGTGGTGCGACGGCTCGTATCTTGAAGACCAGGACAAGTTCCGTTTTTCCGGAATTTTCCGCGAGGTATATCTTCTTTTGCGTGACAAGAAGCATATTTGTGACGTTTATTTGCGCCCCTCTCTTTCCGCTGACTACAGCGAAGGAGCTCTTCGCATAGAAACGCTCGCAGGCGGCAACTTGGAGTACGAATATTCACTCTTCTCACCTTCGGGTGAAGAGATAATAAGCGGCAACGCCACGTCGGAGCTCTCTCCCGTTATGACGGTCAGCGCGCCTTCTCTTTGGAGTGATGAAACACCCGACCTTTATACGTTGGTAATTCACAGTAAAGACGAGTATCTGTCCTTCCCATTTGGATTTAAGGACCTTAAGATAGCTAACGGCATTGTTTTCATCAACGGAAAGAAAGTAAAGGCTCGAGGCGTAAACCGCCACGACAGTCATCCAATTCTCGGAAGTGCTACTCCGTATGAGCACATGCTCAACGATCTTTACGTAATGAAGCGCCATAATGTAAACACCGTACGTACGAGCCATTATCCTAATGACCCGAGATTTACCGAGCTTTGCGACCGCCTTGGTTTTTACGTTATCGATGAGGCTGACATTGAGCCTCACGGAGCATGCGTAATACTTCATTGGGACTATTTTACCGACAGCGATGAGTGGCAGGATGCATTTCTTGACCGCTGTGAGCGTCTATTCGAACGGGACAAGAACCACGTGTGCGTTATTATGTGGTCGGTCGGCAACGAAATGGGCGTTGGCAAAAATCAAGTAAGATCATACGAATATTTCCACAGTCGTCAACCCGAGTGCATAGTTCATTGCGAGGACTTCTCACGCCGCCATTCATATTACCATCTGGGTGCGTATTCAGACAGATACGGCAACAGCAAGCACTATCCTCCAATTGAGGAAAAGTGCACCGACATTACAAGCTATATGTATTGGAGTACCGAATCCTGTCGCGACGTATACTTGGCAAATAAAGACCCCTTCTATAGTAATATGCCACTGTTTTTGTGCGAATACTCGCACGCAATGGGACTTGGCCCCGGAGACCTGAAGGATTATTGGGATCTGATATGGAAGACAGACCGTTTCTTTGGAGGATGTGTTTGGGAATTTATCGATCATTCGGTTGCTACGGGTGAC
>SVSY01000009.1 GCA_015064065.1 Oscillospiraceae bacterium | reverse complement strand
ACGCTCTCGAGAAGGTCGTCTATACCCTGACCCGTGAGCGCAGATACGGGAACGCAGATAACGTCACCGCCCCATTCCTCGGGTACAAGCTCGTACTTGGTAAGCTCCTGCTTAACTGCATCGGGGTTCGCCGTGGGCTTATCCATCTTATTGATAGCTACGATTATATCTACACCCGCAGCCTTTGCGTGATTTATCGCTTCTATAGTCTGCGGCATGATTCCGTCGTCAGCGGCAACTACGAGGATAGCAATATCGGTAGCCTGAGCACCTCTTGCTCTCATCGCGGTGAACGCTTCGTGACCGGGAGTATCGAGGAAGGTTATATCCTCGCCGTTTATCTTTACGCGGTAAGCACCGATGTGCTGTGTGATACCGCCTGCCTCTCCGCGAGTTACGCTCGTATGGCGTATAGCGTCGAGTATAGACGTTTTACCGTGGTCAACGTGACCCATTACGCATACTACAGGTGCTCTGGGAACGAGTACGTCCTCGTTATCTTCTGTCTCATCGAAGAGTCTTTCCTCGATAGTAACGACGACTTCCTTAGTAGCCGCAATACCCATTTCGTCCGCAACTATAGCCGCAGTATCAAAATCAACTGTCTGGTTTACAGTTGCCATTACGCCGAGCATCATAAGTCTCTTGACTACCTCACCCGAGGTCACCTTAAGACGAGACGCAAGGTCGCTGACTATTATCTCATCGGGAAGAGTTACGCTCGTGGGTGCCTTGGTAACAGGCTGAGTGCTCTTCTTGCCCTTCATTTTGTTATTCTTTTGTGCAAACGCATCTCTGCCGCTCTGCTTCTTTACACGCTGCATACCGCCGCGCATATCCGAAATAGAATCGGGCACGAAATTATCAAGCTTCTCGTCGTACTTGGAAAGGTCTACCGAGCTGCCTCTCATATCTACGACACGGGTAGCACCTCTCTGCTTGGGAGCTTCATCTCCCTTCATAGTCTGCGAACGAACGATAGGCTGAGGCTTGAACTTCTCTCTGGGAGCATTCTGCTGCCTGTCGTCCTTATCAAAAGACTGATTGTTGGGACGTGCATTAGGCTTTGCGCCGTTCTGCATCGGTCTCTGTCCACCCTGTGCATTCTGGTTGAAGGGACGGTCTCCCTTGGGAGCACCCTGCTGAGCAAAGCGGTCGTTATTGCGCGGCTGCTGAGCAAAGCGATCGTTAGAAGCAGGCTTCTGTCCTCCCTGTGCAAAGCGATCGTTGTTGCGCGGTTGCTGTGCGAAACGATCGTTGGGGGCAGTCTTCTGTACAGGCTGCTGAGGCGCAGGTCTTTCATTCTTAGATGCGACGGGAGTCTCCTTTTGAGGAGTTGGAGCGCTCTGCTGTGCGGGAGCAGGCTTAGGCTCGACTTTTTCTGTCTTGGGCGCAGCTTCGGTCTTCTCGATCTTTTCGGCATTTCCCGCCTTTTCAGAGTTTTCTGTTTTTTCGGTCTTTTCGACCTTCTCAGATTTTTCGGTCGCTTCAACCGCTTTCGAGCTGACACTCTCGGTCTTTGCAGCGGTCTTGGGTGTTTCCTGTGCGGGTGTAGCTTTGGCTTCCTTAGGAGTCTCTTCCTTCTTTTCAGGCTCTGACTTGGGTGCTTCGGGAGCTGCTTCTGCCTTCTTTTGAGGCTCTTCGGATGTTTTTTCTTTTTTGGGAATATACGTGATACCGTCGAGATAATCTTCTATTCCGTTTATCTGGTTATCCTTTGTAAGCGTATTAAAAAGAACTGCAAACTCGTTAGGCTCAAGAACCTTTTGCGCTTTATATTCTATGCCCTCCCGTGCAAGCATCTCTGCAAGATCCTTGCTTCGCATAGCAAGATCCTTTGAGAGCTGATTGACCTTCAATAAATTCGATGTTTGATTTGCTGCTGCCATACTTCGTACCCATTCTCCGCATAGCGAAGAATTCCCTTTCCATTGGATTTAAGGTTGCCCTTACGTGTCAGTTAACGTATTTCTCTGCCATTCGGCACATTTGCTCGTCCGTGATCGCCACCGCACCGAGAGAAGAGGTCTTTCCCAGAGCCAACGCCAATGTAGCCCCGTCGCAATTCAAGCGAACCGTTCTCACGTTATAATATGCCGACCTGTCGGCGATCCTTTTATGCGTATTTTCCGACGTATCTGCTGCTTCGAATATCATAAGCGGAGCATTTTTACCGCCGCTTTTCATCGCTTCACATATCATCGGAACTCCAAAAACAAGTTTTCGTGCTCTCGCACAAAGGCCAAGTGCACCCAAAAGCTTTTTTTCGTTTTCAAGTTCAACTTTAAGCTCGCTCATTTTCCTCGAGCTCTCTTTCCATTCCGTCGTATATATCCTCGGGTATCTCTACCTCAAGACTTTTTGCGATGCGTCCCGATTTTCTTGCCAATTTAAGACATTTCAATTCGTAGCATATATACGCACCGCGTCCCGATCTTTTTCCCGTAAAATCGAGAACTATTTCGCCTTCGGGAGTTCGCACCACTCTCAAAAGCTCCTTCTTCGGTTTATGTTCGTTACAACCGAGGCACTGACGCAAAGGAATCTTTTTTTGTCGTTGATTTTGTTCCTTCTGTCCCATAAGCGTCCTCGCTAAAGAATTACTCGGACTTTATATCTATCTTAGCTCCCGTAAGCTTTGCGGCAAGGCGGGCATTCTGACCTTCTTTACCGATAGCAAGGGAAAGCTGAGTAGGATCTACCAATACCTTACAGGTTCTCTCGTCAAGAAATTCTACCGACTTTACGTTAGCGGGAGCGAGTGCTGATGCAACGTATTCCTCAGGTACCTCGCTGTATCTGACGATATCTATCTTTTCGCCGCGAAGCTCCTTGACTATAGACTGTATTCTCGAGCCGTAAGCTCCGATACACGATCCGATAGCGTCAACGTCCTCTTCTCTTGACCACACGGAGATCTTGGTCCTCGAACCTGCCTCGCGCGCAACGCCCTCAAGCATAACTATACCGTCCTGTATTTCGGGTATTTCAAGTTCGAACATTCTTCTTACAAGTCCGGGATGTACACGCGAAAGAGTGACGAGAGGTCCTCTGGTTTCTTTGCTTACCTCGGTAACGAATACCTTTACCTTATCTCCTACCTCGAAGGTCTCTCCGGGGATCTGTTCGGATTTTATAAGAGTTGCAAAACCGTTGTCCGTCTCGAGAAGAACGTTTCCGTTATCGGAAAACACCTTGCTTACAGTTGCGGTGATTATCTCTCCTCTCTTGCTCTCATACGCATCCTGCATCACCTTTCTCTCCCCCTCGCGAATTCCCTGAATAATAACAGACTTAGCCGCAGCAGCGCTGAGTCTGCGAACGTTCTTCGTCTTTACTTCGGTCTCAACGAGCTTTCCGAGAGTATTTCTGCGGCTGAGTGCCTTTGCCTCCTCAAGAGATATCTCACACTGAGGATTGGTGACCTCCTCGACGACTTCCTTCTGTATATAGACCTTTACGTCTTCTTTTACGGGGTCGATCGCAACGCGTACGAGCGTGCTCGCACCGTACTCTTTTTTACACGCGGAAAGAAGAGCCGCCTCGATCTTTTCGATCATATATTCCTTTGAAATACCCTTTTCCTTTTCAAGCAGGTCAAGCGCAACAAAAAATTCCTTGTTCATTTTCCGATCCATCCTTAATAATTTTTTGAAATATCAAATCAGCTTATAAATAACGGCTTTGATCCATCAGAATTCAAACACCGTATTGATCTTTGCAACTGCGGAACGCGCAAACTCAAGCGTTTTTCCGTTCGCGTCTATCCGTATCTCTCCGTTTTCGCCCGAAGCAAGCAGAACTCCTCTGAATACCCTCACTCCCTCTATAGGAGCATAGAGCTTTACTTCCACGTCCCAGCCCTCGCAAGCATCAACGTGTATCTGCGTACGAAGCTCTCTTTCGATTCCGGGTGAGCATACCTCAAGGTAGTAGGGCTCGTCGATAGGATCTGCCTCATCCAGCAAAGGATCTATCGTTCTGTGAAGCTGCTCGCATACGTTGATATCTACTCCTTCTTCGGAATCGATGGTTATGCGAAGTATTTTTCTCGTGCCTTCCTTGACGTATTCCACGTCCCAGACCCAACAGCCAAGCTCATCGGCTATAGGCTCAGCAAGCTCTCTGACCGTTTCGGATATGCTTTTTGCGTTTTTTGCCATAGCTCCTCCTTTCGAAAGTTAAATCCGCTTATATTCGGTTTCAACAACAATTAAGAGTGGGCTCTTTCAAGCCCACTCCCATCACGCTAACTATTATACCACACTCTTTGACTTTTTGCAATAGTTTTTTTTGAATTTTATAATTTTTTATAAAATTTTCCCGCCTCACCAAAATTATCAAAATAACTGTTTACAAAATGCAAAAAGTATGATATAATAATATAATAGGATAATTGTGTCATTACATTTGTTCCTCTCGTGAAATATTATTCTTCGTACAATAGAAATCAGGTTGGAAGGAAGGACCTTTGACTCATGCATAACAAGAAATTTGATTGGCTGACTCATCTCGAAGAGCTTCCCTCGCGCATATACGTGATCTTAGCTGTCGCAACGCTCGCAACAAACACGATCGTTTGTGTTTTTGCACACACCGACCCTGCGCTCACAGGAATCATTTCCATAGCGATATATACGCTTATCTCTTTGACTGTATATCTGTTGGTCAAGCACAGACTCAACCTCTACAAAATAGAATCAAGTGCCTCGGAAGCGCAGACCAAGAGCGTAGTATTCAGCTTTAAAAATCAGCTGAAGATCCCCTACGCCGTTATCGACGAAAAGGGCAAGCTCATCACCGCAAATTCCGCTTTTTCTACAGCGATCTCGCACAAGGGCACGGTATACGGCAAGGATATATCGGAGCTGTGTAATATAAATCTCGAAAAACTTCTTGAATACGTCGAGCCCGAGGAGCTTGACCCGAACGAAGAATTTTTGGGAAACATACACCTTAACGATATCGTTGATGCTCAACTCGCGACACTCGGACAAATCAAATACAAAACCGAATGCTATCCTCTGCACTCAAAAGGAAGAGAATACTATATGCTGGTATTCTTTGACGTGACCGAGCTTATCGAAATAAACCAACGTTACCGCAATCATTTCGCTGCCGTAGGATACGTTGTGATAGACAATCTTGAAGAAATAGCGCAATACGTCCGCGTAGACTATCAGGACCAAACAAGAGAGGCAGGACGTCTGCTTGCCGATTGGGTATCCGATATGGGTGGAATATTCTGTGAATACGAAAACAACAAATTCCTTATGGTATTCACTCACGAATCGCTCTCAGAGTGCATCCGCAACAAGTTCAGCATTCTCGACGCTATACACAAAATAGAGATAGGTGACGCGCACATACCGCTGACCGTTTCTATGGGTATTGCGACTATAGGCGACAAGCTTGAGGAAAGAAAATACAACGCAATGGTATCTCTTGATATGGCACTTCAGCGCGGCGGAGATCAGGTAGTCCTCAAGACGCCGACAGGTATATTCTACTACGGTGCTAAGACCAAGACGCTCCAAAAACGTACGAAGGGACACGCAAAGATAATATTCGGCAAGCTCGCCGCTATTATCGAAAACTCCTCTAACGTATTGATAATGGGACACCGTTCGCCCGATTTTGACTGTATCGGTGCTTGCGTAGGTATGACCGCACTTATAAGAAATATGTTTCCGGACATCGACGTCAAGGTGGTCACCGACGTTGACTCGGACAACTTCAAGGCGTGTACCTCCCGTTTGCTTATGCTTTCGGATTATCAGGACACGTTTATCGACAGGGTAAGTGCTCTTGAGTATAACAATACCGAGACTCTGCTTATAATCATAGACGCAAACAATATGTCTATCCTCGAAGCCCCCGAGCTTGCAAAAAATTCCTTTAAAAAGGTGATAATAGACCATCACATAAAGAAAGAAGAATTTGAATATGAGCCCGAGCTTTCTTATATCGACCCTTCTGCTTCTTCCGCTTGCGAGCTCATCGCTGAAATGCTCGAAGAGGTATTGCCACCCGAGGTAAGCTTCAACGAAGAGGCAAACCTTATGATAGCCGGCATCATGCTCGATACCAAGAATTTCACAAGGACCGTCGGTATGAGAACATTTGCCGCGGCACTTTATCTGAAGAACTCGGGAGCAGATACCGAATATGCGCGCACGTTCTTTGAAGAAGCGTTTGAGGACTATCTTTCCGAGTCGCAGTTCGGAAGCGGTGCAAAGATATACCGCGACCGCATAGCTATCGCTTCATCGGTAGGAAACGGATCGCCCAACGACCGTATCCTCGCGGCAAAGGCTGCCGATAAATTACTTTCGGTACGCAACGTGAGCGCGGCATTCACCTTGATACTTTCCGAAAGCGGAGTAAACCTCTCTGCGCGTTCTGACGGAAGTATCAACGTGCAGTTGATTGCCGAGCATATAGGCGGAGGCGGTCATTTCGATTCTGCAGGTGCATTTTTTGCAGATCTCTCATTAGAAGAGGCTGAGCAGCTCGTAATAAACGCAATAGACGCTTATTTTGACAATCTCGATAACAACGACGAGAATTAACATAACCAAGTAAATAAACATCGCAAAGGAGATACAAATATGAAAGTAATTTTGTGTGCCGACGTTAAAGGTCAAGGCAAGAAGGATCAGATAGTAGAGGTATCCGACGGATACGCGAGAAACTTTCTCTTCCCCAAAAAGCTTGCTGTACCCGCAGACTCTAAGGCAGTAAACGATATAAAGAATAAAGAAGCTGCAAAGCAACACAAGGTGGACGTTGAGATAGCCGACGCTAAGGCTCTTGCAAAAAAGCTTGAGGACATAGTGGTCGTATTCGAATATGCCGCAGGTCCGGATAAAAAGCTCTACGGCTCGGTAACGGCAAAGGATATCTCCGAGGAGCTCAAGAAAAAGCATAGCATCGATATCGACAAGAGAAAGATAACGCTCGCAGAGCCTATCAAGTCATTTGGCGACTTTAAGGCTGACGTAAAGCTCTATACCGACGTTTCAGGTAAGATAAACGTAAGGGTCACCTCAAAAGCAAAGTAATCACAAAAAAACCGAAAGGCAGTAATAACAATGGATGAACTCCAAAGAAAGCTACCCTTTTCACTCATAGCCGAGCAATCGCTTCTCGGCTCGATACTCGTAGACCCCGAGTCGCTCAACGACGTTGCGGAGATAATCAGCGCGACAGATTTCTACCTGTCAGAGCATTCTCAGATATACACCGCTATGCACGAGCTCTTCCTTATCAATAAGGAGATCGACATCGTAACGCTTATCGATATGCTCGTATCCAAGGGCATATACAGCAAATCGGGCGGCGAGGATTATATCCGCTCGCTCTATCAGGCTGTGCCGAACGCGCTCAACGTCAAAGACTACGCGACCATCGTAAAGCAAAAAAGTCTGCTGCGCTCTCTTATAAATACCTGCTTGGATATCTCTGAAAGGGCGTACAGCGAAGAAGGAAGCGCAGACGAGCTGGTCGAGTTTGCCGAGGCGAAGATATTCGATATCGCGGGCGGCAGAGACACCAAAAGCTTCAAGCATATCCGCGACGTTATAGGAACTGTATATCAGAACCTGCTCACACTCTCTACCGAGGGTGAGGGAGCGCAAGGAACCAAGACGGGATTTTCGGGAATAGATAACGTTCTTGCGGGAATGGGTAACTCCGACCTCATACTCGTCGGAGCGCGTCCCGGTATGGGAAAGACCTCGTTCGCGCTCAATATCGCTACCAACGTAGCTCAGCAAAACGGCAAAAACGTGTGCATATTCTCGCTCGAAATGTCTGCCGAGCAGCTCGTTACGCGTATAATATCAAGTGAAGCAATGATCGACAGCTATGCGCTCCGTACGGGAAAGCTCGATACGAAGCAGTGGCAGGATATCGCAGCAACCACGACGAAGCTCGCAGGCTGTAACATACTTATAGACGATACGGCGGGTATAACCGTAACGGGTATGAAGGGTAAGTTGCGCAGAGTACAAAATCTCGGGCTTGTGGTAGTCGACTACCTGCAGCTTATGCAAAGCGACAAGCGCACCGATAACAGAGTACAGGAAGTAGGCGATATCTCAAGAGGTCTTAAGCTTATGGCAAAAGAGCTCAACGTCCCCGTAATATGCTGTGCACAGCTCTCACGTGGACCTGAATCGCGTACAGATAAGCGTCCTATGCTTTCCGACCTTCGTGACTCGGGAGCTATCGAGCAGGACGCGGATACAGTAATCTTCCTCTACCGTGACGAATATTACGATACGCAAAATCAGGGTGACGAAGGCAGCGTTGCCGAGGTCATCATCGCAAAGAACCGACACGGTTCTCTCGGAAACGTCAAGGTGGGCTGGATAGGACGTTATACCAAGTTCCTTACCGTCGACAAGGAAAGAGAAGAGGGCTAAGGTGAAGAACATATATACCGCTCTGCCACAAAATTTCACCGACCCTTCTCTGCTCTCCGGACTTGACAGATCAGAGCCTATACTCGTCGCTTTTTCGGGCGGCGCGGATTCAAGTGCGCTTTTGCACATTCTTTGTCGGTATTCAAAGCTGAGCGGTGCAAAGATCTTCGCCGCACACGTAAACCACGGAATACGCGGTGATGAAGCAGATCGCGACGAAAAATTTTGCAAAGAGCTTTGCGACTCTCTCGGAGTCGAAATTTTCGTTCTGCGCGCAGACGTCCCGTCTATTGCAAAGGAGCGAAAAGAAAGCATCGAAACCGCAGCAAGACTCGTAAGGTACGAATTCTTCGAGCGTGTGATGAAAGAAAACGGCATAAGGATATTAGCCACTGCGCACAACGCAAACGACAATCTCGAAACGCTTATCTTCAACATTTCGAGAGGCTCGGGACTCAGCGGACTTTGCGGAATACCGAGTACTCGTCCTATGGGCAGTACAACGGTGATCCGACCTATGCTTGCTATGCAGAAGAGCGAGATAATCAAGTATTGTCAGGAGCATTCACTCAATTTCGTTACCGACAGCACGAATACCGATACCGATTATACCCGAAATCTCATACGGGCAGAGATAATTCCGGTTATGCAGAAGATAAATTCGGGTGCGCTCAGAAACGCTGAACGTATGTGCCAAAATCTTCGTGAGGATTCACTCTGCCTTGAAAATATGGCGGAAGGATTTATAAATGAGCTCGACGCAGAATACGAGATAGAGCTCGGTAAAATTTCCAAGTCCCCTGCACCGATAATCAAGCGAGCTTTTATTCGCCTTTACGAAAAGCTATCGGGCGGCAAAACTCTCGAGCATACCCACGTAAGCGCTCTTTACGAGCTCGCGCTGCGCGCCGTGCCACACTCATCGGTCTCGCTTCCGCACGGGTTTGAAGGTAGGATAGAAAACGGCAGACTGTGCCTCTCTGAAAAAAGTGAGCAGTTGACGGTAGACAGCTATAAAATAGAACTTTTTAACGGGCGGAACACTATTTCACAAACAAATTCGGAAATTTTCATAGGAATTTCACATAATGCGAAAAATGTTTACAAAAATGAAACAATACTGTATATTGATTTTGATAAAATAGATGGTAAGCTTTTCGCACGTCCTCGCGCCGCGGGTGATAAAATAAAAATGAACGGTATGAGCAAAAGCGTAAAAAAGCTTATGTGCGAAAAAAAGATACCGCTCGAGCTTAGAAATATCATTCCCGTGCTCTGCGATGACACGCAGATAGTTGCAATTCCCTTTTTGGGAGCTTGCGATAAGGTTGCAACAAAAGACAAAAATGACAAAAATCTTTTACACTTTGGTATTCTTTAATCAGAATTACTTCAAAAAAACAGGAAAGGCTAAATAAAATGAGAAAAGACATCGAAAGCATACTCATCAATGAAGATCAAATAAGCGAAATATGTGACAGAATAGCCGCTCAGATAAGCAAGGATTATGAAAATTCAGAAAAAAAGCTCGTTCTCGTATGTATACTCAAGGGATCGCTTATGTTCACTTCAGAACTTATGAAGAGAATAAATATACCTGTAGAAATGGAATTTATGAAAGCGTCATCCTACGGTTCAAAGACCGTATCTTCGGGTATAATCAATATTCACCTTGATATCAAGCGTGATGATATGGAAAACGTGGATTTTATAATCATTGAAGATATAATCGATAGCGGAAATACTCTCTCGCATCTCGTCAGATATCTCAAGGAGCGCGGTGCGGCAAGCGTTAAGACCTGCACTATGCTCGATAAGCCCGAACGCAGAACGGTAGAGTTCACCCCCGACTATATCGGAATGGAAATACCTGATAAATTTGTAGTCGGTTTTGGTCTTGACTATAACGAGAAGTACAGAAATCTCCCATACGTCGGCGTACTTAAACCCGAAATTTACAGTCACTGAGCATATATCAAATCTCCCGGAGGAATCCAATGAAGAAAAACAGCAATCTTAAGATAATAATATTCTACGTCGTACTGTTCGCCGTGGTAATAGTGTCACTCTCGTTTATGTTTGGGCAAAACACTCAAGACAAGGTGACTTACGGACAGATAATAGAATATTTCAAAAACGATCAGGTCGTCGAATTTGTAGTAGATGACTCTAATTACCTTGAAATGAAGGTATACGTTCTCGACGAAAACGGAAACATTACCGAGAACAAGCAGACCAAGGTCATAGGATATCAGCTGCAGAGCCTCGGTCTTTTCGTTGAGGACTGCTCAGAATACTACAAAAACAACCAAAACCTTCAAAAATACGATATAGAGCCGGAAAAGGTAATGCCTTGGTGGGTAGCCTTCATTCCGTATATAATCGTTATCGTCGTACTCATAATACTCTTTGCAGTAATGAAGAATGCGGCTAACGCAGGCGGCGCAGGAAAGATAAACTCCTTCGGCAAGGCAAGAGTAAAGACCCCTCAGAACGACAAGCACAAGGTGCTGTTCTCGGACGTTGCAGGCGCTGATGAGGAAAAAGCTGAGCTTCAAGAGGTCGTTGAATTCCTCAAAGATCCCGCAAAATTCTCAAAGCTCGGTGCAAAGATACCCCACGGTGTTCTCCTCGTAGGCCCTCCCGGTACGGGTAAGACCTTGCTTGCAAAGGCAGTCGCCGGAGAAGCGGGAGTTCCCTTCTTCTCTATCTCGGGTTCAGATTTCGTTGAGATGTACGTCGGTGTCGGCGCTTCGCGTGTACGCGATCTTTTCGAGAACGCAAGAAAGCACCCTGCTTCTATCATCTTTATCGACGAGATAGACGCGGTAGGTCGCCACAGAGGCGCAGGTCTCGGCGGCGGTCACGACGAGCGTGAGCAGACGCTCAACCAGCTTCTCGTTGAAATGGACGGCTTTGGTTCACACGACGGTATCATCGTCATCGCGGCTACCAACCGTCCCGACATTCTCGACCCCGCACTTCTCCGCCCCGGAAGATTTGACCGTCAGATAACAGTAAACTATCCCGACATCAAGGGGCGTGAGGATATACTCAACGTACACGCTAAAAATAAGCCCTTTGAGCAGAGCGTTGATTTTGCAAAGGTAGCAAAGACCACCGCAGGCTTTACGGGCGCAGATCTTGCAAATCTTCTTAACGAGGCGGCACTTCTTGCGGCTCGCAGAGGAAAGAGCCTTATCGGTATGGACGACATTGAGGATGCCTTCATCCGAGTTATAGCAGGTCCTAAGAAGAAGTCGAGAGCTATGAAGGAACGCGAGAAGAAGAATACCGCTTATCACGAAGCGGGTCACGCTATCATTTCTCACCTTCTTCCCTCTATCGACCCCGTTCAGCAGATATCTATCATTCCAAGCGGAAACGCACTTGGATATACGCTCAACCCGCCCACCGAGGACAAATACAGCGTATATAAAAACGAGCTTAAGGAGCAGATATCTATGCTTCTTGGAGGCCGCGCCGCAGAGGAGATAATCTTCGGCGACGTTTCGGGCGGCGCTTCCAATGACATCGAGCGCGCTACAAAGATCGCAAAGCAGATGGTAACAAGACTCGGAATGAGCGAATTGCTCGGTCTCCGTGCTTTCGGAAACGATCACGGAGAGGTATTCCTCGGCAGAGATTTTTCAAGCTCGCAGGACTACTCCGATGATACAGCCGCAAAGATAGACTCTGAGATCCACGCTATTATCAGCAACGCTTACGCAGTCTCCAAGCAGATCCTTAATGATAATATCAACAAGCTTCATTTCATCGCAAAATTCCTCGTTAAGAACGAGATCATGGACGGCGAGCAGTTTGCTGCCGCTATGAACGGCGATCCCACGTTCGAGGAGCTTGAAGAAATGACAGCCGCTAAGGAACGCAGAAGCCGCGAAGAGAATGACCGCAAACGCGCACAGGAGCTCGACGAAGAGCGCAAGCGCAAAGAAGAAGCAGAAAAGGCTGCCAACGAGCCTTCAAACACGCCCGACGGCACGGACGAGCAAAAAAAGCCTGAGCAGGAGATAGGTCCCGACGGAAGACACGACTCGAACGACGACGGACACGTAGGCTTCTGATCAATCAAGATCAAAAAATATATCCCGAGCTTACCCTTTCAGGTAAGCTCGGGATTTTTCGTTCTGCTCATTGAATTGTTTTCGTTATTCTTTCATATACATTAGTATGATAAGGAACATCAAAGGAGAGGCTATGAATATCCATACGAAAAACAAGATCAAAGGACTCTCAAGCGAAGAAGCCGATGTATCGCGAAAAAAATACGGTTCAAACGAGCTTGCCAAAGCAAAAAGCAAAAGCTTTCTGCGCACTTTTTTTGAAAATCTCGGAGACCCCGTCATACGTATACTTTTAGGAGCACTTATAGTAAATCTTTTTTTCGTCTTTCGCGGCGGAGACCTGATAGAAACTATCGGTATAGCGATATCGGTCTTTCTCGCGACGCTTATCTCTACCCTTTCCGAGCGAGGAAGCGAAGCGGCATTCAGGCGATTGGAGGAAGAGTGCTCGCGCTCCTGCTTTCGAGTCTACAGAGACGGCAAGCTTGTAAAAGTGCCTATTGAAGATATCGTCGTAGGTGACGTAATAGCAGTAAGCGCAGGCGAACAGATACCTGCAGATTCCTTTGTTATAAACGGCTCTTTGCGAGTCGATCAATCTATGCTCACGGGCGAAAGTCGCGAAATAGAAAAGAATAAAAGCCGAGACAGCACGCGCTCTCCCTCTTCAAAAAGTGCGGTCTTCCGCGGCTCTGTAATTCTCTCGGGGGAAGCAGAGATCGAGGTGTTTGCCGTTGGACTCAACAGCTTTTTAGGTAAGATATCCGACGAGATAGGTGCAGACACGCGTCAGAGTCCGCTAAAGCTCAGACTTACTAAGCTTGCGCGCCAGATAAGCCGTTTCGGTTACGTAGCGGCAATACTTGTAGCCGTGGCATATCTCTTTAACACCTTCGTTATCGACAGCGGATCTTCTATCGAGCTGATACTGCGTAAAATAAGCGATCTGCATTATTCTATCGAGCATCTGCTTCACGCATTTATGCTCGCGCTTACCGTAATAGTTATGGCTGTCCCCGAAGGTCTGCCTATGATGATAGCCGTCGTTCTCTCTGCAAACATACGCAGAATGATACGTGACAACGTTATCGTTCGAAAGCCCGTCGGCATTGAGGCGGCGGGAAGTATGAACATTCTGTTTACCGACAAGACGGGGACGCTCACAGAGGGCAAAATGAGCGTTTCTGAGATAGTTACGGCAACGCCGTCACAAATGCATCGCTATCGCTCTTTCGACGAATTAAAAAAGAATTCTCGCCATATAAGCGAGCTCTACGCATACAGCTCGCTATACAACACCTCTGCCGCGGTCTCATCGGGTGAGATACTCGGCGGAAACGCTACCGAGCGCGCACTGTCGGCTTCGGTATCTGAATACGCCGA
The DNA here is from genome assembly GCA_015064065.1 of Oscillospiraceae bacterium. Classification (GTDB taxonomy): domain Bacteria; phylum Bacillota; class Clostridia; order Oscillospirales; family CAG-272; genus HGM12713. The sequence goes on along the minus strand of SVSY01000009.1, from coordinate 18,696 downwards.
ACAAAAGACTTATTCTGCATCTATCAAAGAAAAGCTTCCTTTTGACAGCACGAATAAGTATTCCGCCGCCGAAATATCTGCGTCGCGGCGAATGGTACTCGTAAAAGGCGCGCCCGAAAAAATAACCTCCTTCTGCAAATACGCGTACACCGAGAACGGCAAGCGTATTTCCTTTTCAAGCGTTGCATATTCAATTTTAAGCTACGTAAGCTCGCTTGCAAGTGAAGGCACTCGTCTTATCTGTATTGCGGAAGGAAAGCGTATGCCGCACGGTAATGACCTCGGAGAGCTGACTTTTATTTGTGTCGTTGCGCTTTGCGACAAGCTGAGAGCAGAAGCCCCCTTCTCTGTCCGTGAGCTTGACGATGCAGGTGTGCAGGTCGTGATGATAACCGGAGATAATCGTGACACTGCCGAGCATATTGCAAAGGATTGCGGCATAATCTCACAAAAGAAAAATCTTGTACTAACGAGTGACGAGTTGCAAAAGATGGACGACTCTGAGCTTACGCATGCGCTCCCCTCGCTCGCCGTACTGTCCCGCGCTCTCCCTACGGATAAAAGCCGACTCGTACGCGTTGCTCAGGATATGGGAATGGTAGTCGGTATGACAGGCGATGGGGTAAACGATGCCCCTGCGCTCAAACGTGCCGACGTGGGATTTGCTATGGGAAGCGGTACGGGAGTTGCCCGAGAGGCAGGCGACGTGATAATACTTGACAACAATCTTGCCTCAATTGGAAAAGCGGTGCTTTACGGACGCACGATATTCAAAAGTATACGAAAATTCATCACGCTTCAGCTCACTATGAATTTCTGCGCCGTCGGAATATCTATGATAGGTCCTTTTATCGGATATGACTCGCCCGTAACCGTCGTACAAATGCTTTGGATAAATATAATCATGGATACCCTCGGCGGTCTTGCATTCGCGGGAGAAGCACCGCTTGCTTCCTATATGAAGGAAAAGCCGAAGAGACGCGAAGAACCGATACTTAACCGATACATGATAGGTCAGATAGCCTTTTCGGGTATCTTCACGGTAGGTCTGTATCTGCTGTTTTTGTCTTCTCCCCAAATTCTGTGTCTTTTCAGAGAAAGCCACGACGATATATATCTGCTCACAGCCTTTTTTGCGCTGTTTATATTCACGTCGGTATTTCACTGCTTCAACTGCCGTACCGACCGCCTCTCGCTTTTTTCAGGGCTGTCTAAAAACAAAGCTTTCATATCTATAATAACCCTTGTTTTATTCATTCAGCTTGCATTCATCTATCTTGGCGGCTCGTTTTTACGCACCGCACCGTTACTCAAAAACGAGCTCATTACAACACTTATCCTTTCGCTTTTCGTAATACCGGCAGAATTTTTACGAAAACTGCTTCTGCGTCTGAGAGGAAAGAAAGTGGGATTTTAACACAAAAAAGCACTTATGTTTCCATAAGTGCTTTTTATCTTTTTAATCAAATCAGAAAATGTCTCCGAAAAGATCGTCGAGATCAAGATCTGACGACGAAGCCTTCTTGGGAGCTTCCTTTACGGGAGCGGGCTCGGGCTTTTCCTCAGCGATGACTTTCTTGAAGGTTTCAGTCTTTGCACTTGCCTGAGGTGCGGGAGCGGGAGTTTCGATCTTTACACCTGCGGCTCTGTTGGACTCTTCGGTAAATCCGGTAGCGATAATGGTTATACGCATCTCGTCCTCAAGAGACTCGTCGAACGCAACTCCGAAGATAACGTTAGCATCGGGATTGCACTCGTTGCTTACCATAGTAGAGGCGAGGTCGATGTCCTCAAGTCCTACGTCGGGAGATACCGAGAAGCTGATGATAACGCCGGTAGCGCCCTTGATAGAGGTCTCAAGCAAGGGGCTGGAGATAGCCATTCTTGCGGCGACCTCTGCCTTATCCTTGCCCGTTGCGCTGCCTATACCCATATGAGCAAGACCCGAATGAGCCATAATAGCAGTAACGTCAGCAAAGTCAAGGTTAATAAATCCGGTTACGTTGATAAGCTCGGAAATGCTCTGTACACCGCGGCGAAGAACGTCGTCAGCCTCAGAAAAGGCATTGAAGAGGGTTATTCTGCTGTCGGTAACGAGCTTAAGTCTTTCGTTGGGGATAACGACGAGAGAGTCTACGTACTGAGAAAATTCAGCTATTCCCTCTACTGCCTGATCCATTCTTCTCTTACCCTCGAAAGCAAAGGGCTTGGTCACGATACCAACGGTAAGTACGTCCATCTCGTGTGCGATCTTAGCCACTACGGGAGCCGCACCCGTTCCTGTTCCGCCGCCCATACCTGCGGTAACGAATACCATATCTGCGCCTGCAAGAGCGTTCTTTATCTCGTCGATAGACTCCTCAGCGGCTCTCGCACCGATGCTGGGGTTTGCGCCTGCGCCAAATCCCTTGGTTATCTTCTCTCCGATGACTACCTGATTGGGTGCAAGAGAATTCTTAAGTGCCTGTCTGTCGGTATTGATAGAGATAAATTCAACGCCGCGCACGTTAGATGAGATCATACGGTTTACGGCATTGTTTCCGCCGCCGCCTACACCTACTACCTTTATACAAACGCCGCTCTCGCAGCTGTCGTCATGCTCAAAAATCATTTTAACATCCTCCAAAAAATTTATCGTGTCTCACTATAAATACATATACATATATAATAATATATTTTAGCCTTTTTTGCAATAGTTTTTTTGAAATTTAATTATATTTTTACAATTATTTCGTCTTTTTCGCGATACTTGTTATTCTGTTTTCTCAACTTCCGACTCATCTGCAGCATTTTCATCGTTATTCTGTGCAAAATACCCTCTGAAGCTGAAGGACGTGGGAGTTATCATATTCAGTTCTCCGCCTGCGTACCCCTTCTCTATACTGCGTGCTATGGTACTCTTGATCGTTGCGAGCTTCGTTTCGATATTGCTCATATCGCCAAGCTTCACCTCAAAGGTAGAGTCTATGATAAGCGTTATCTCAAATCTGTTTGACAGATCGAGATACGTAAGGCGCGGCTTCATTTCGTGAGTTCTGAAGCTATCGATTATCTTGAGCGTCTCTCCTATGAGCTGCTCGTCGTCGTTACCAAATTCGGGAAGCTCGTCGCAGACTGCACTTTCAAGCTCAGGCAGAACGAGCTTTGTCAAGCCACGGTCAATGAGAGACTGCTCGTCATAGGTCTCAAGCAGTATACGAAGATCGTAATCAAGCGCATAAAAATCGTCGCCGACCTGCAGATACCAACCGAGGACTCTCTCCTCTACCTTAAAAACTATCTTATTTGGAAATTTCTTTTTTACGTCTACGCTTTTAAGATATGGGCACTTTTCCAAAAGCAGTTTTTCTGCCGTCTTTACTCTTACGCTTGACATAGCATCACCGCTTCGAATTCCCGAGGCGCTTATAAGTTCACTTAGCTCATACTCTGTCGAACCCTTTATCTCAAACCCGCCTACTCCCACAAAACGCAAAAAGACGAACAAAAGAGAGATAAGCGCCAGCACGCACATAAACGCCATAAGCGCGACAAAAAAGTGCTTACTGAGTATAAACGCTTTTATCTTTCTTTCAGTTTCGTCTTTTCGCATCGTTCTATTTCCTTAATTCTTTTTGTAGCTCTCTATCAATTGCATTACTGTCTCGAAAATAGTCTTCTCAACATCCTGCTTTGCAAAAGCTCTGACGTTCTCTTCGAGCTTTCTTCTGTATTCAACGTCACCGTAAAGTCTTCTCGCCGCATCACACACTGCGCATCTTCCGTCGACGTTAAGGTCGGACTCGCAAATAACTATTGCCGCGTCCTTATCCGCAAGTGCTTTGGCGTTTTTATATTGATGATTATCTACTACGTTGGGTGAGGGGATTATCACCGCTGCCTTTCCCATCTTTGCGATCTCGGTCAGCGTCATAGCGCCCGCTCTGCATATTACCATATCTGCCGCCGCCATATATACGGGGAGATCCGAGGTATATTCCATAAGCACAAATCTCTCGTCTCTCTCGAGATCGTACGCGGAGAAATATTTTCTCGCGCTCTCATAGTATCTTTTTCCGCCCACGTGATAGCATCTTACTTTACTTCCCGAATGTGAAAAATCTGCCATCATCTCGCACGCCGCGCGATTGAGCTCGGGGGCGCCGAGACTTCCGCCGAATGAAAGCGTAACGAATTTAACGTCGTCGGGAATATTCAATATCTTTCTCGCACTCTCTTTGTTCAGCGTACTGCACGCCGCGCGAAGCGGATTTCCGACGTTTACGACGTTGGCGCTTGGATCGAGCAGATCCTTCGTGCTCTCGAAATTGGTCATTATAACGTCGACCTTGTTCTGCAACTTACGTACCGCCATGCCCGGCAGAGCGTTGGACTCGTGCAAAAGCGTGGGAATACCCATATCTGCCGCCGCCTTGAGTGCAGGCCAACAAACGTACCCTCCCGTGCCGATCACTACGTCGGGAGCAAATTCCTTGATTATCTTCTTTGCCTTCATAGGAGACGTGAAAGCAAGATAAAACGCTTTTACGTTTTCAAGCGTTACCGAACGGCGTATTCCCTCTATCTCAACGTGATAGAGCTTATATCCCGCCTGAGGTATAAGTGAATTTTCTATTCCGTTCGGTGTTCCCACGAAAGCTATCTCTACGTCGGGAATATTCATTTTAAATATATCCGCCATAGCGAGCGCGGGACTTATATGTCCGCCCGTACCGCCGCCGCTGAAAAGTACTCTCATCGTCTTTCTCCCATTGTTTTATTTCTTTTGTGTAGAAAACCTCGATATCGAAAGTATTATTCCTATCTCGAATATCTGTATCATAAGCGACGTTCCTCCCGAGCTGATAAAGGGCAACGATACGCCCGTGTTCGGCATGGAATTGGTCACCACCGCTATATTCATAAGTACCTGAAGCGCAATTTTAAAGGTAAGTCCCCAAACCGTGAGCGCGCAGAATTTGTCGGGGGCATTCTGTCCTATCTTTATTCCTCTCCATATCAGAAGAGCAAAGAGGAACATAAGTGCGAAAGCACCGATAAAACCGAGCTCCTCACATATTATCGTAAAAATAAAGTCGTTCTGAGGCTGAGAAACGTATCCGTACTTCTGTCTGCTGCTACCAAGTCCGAGTCCAAAAAATCCGCCCGAACCAATAGCGTAAAGACCTTGAAGCGTCTGCCAAGCTTCACCAAGAGGATCGACCTCGTCTATATGAAGCCAAATGTTTATACGCTCAACGGTGTAGCCGAAGAAGGATATGAATATTATTCCTGCAACGAGAATTATACCGAGAAACGCAAAGAGCCATTTGAGGCGCGTACCGCCGAGATACATCACGGCAACTCCTATCATACCCACTATCATAAGTCCCGACAGATGAGGCTGAATTGCTATAAGTGCACAGAGTATACCGATTATTATCATCGGCATTAAAAATCCGTGCTTGAAGTTCCCACCGAATTTATGCGTAGAATTTACTTCTTTTTCGTATTTCGAAAGATAGAGTGCAAGCACCATAACTACCGCTGTTTTAGCTATCTCTGAGGGCTGTATGGTTATCGACCCTATCGCTATCCAACGCTGTGCTCCGCCACCTTCGTCTCCTGCTACTTGGACTACTAACAGAAGTAAAACAGCCAGCACGTACATACCGACACCGATAATTCTCCAATGCCACGGTCTTGCGAATATAACGAACACAGCCGTAACTATCGCCGCCGCAAGCGTAAAGGCTATATGCCTTATAAAAAAGTGCATCGAGCTGTCGTATCTTTCCTGTGCGAACACTGCGCTCGCACTGTAAGACATTACGATGCCAAAGCAAACTATGAGCATCGCCCAAAGCAAGAACCACATATCGATGCTTCCCTTGTGCAAGGGAGCACTTTCGTCTTTTGGCTCTTCCTTAAGAGGCGCGTAAAATATAACGTCGTTGTTTGCGGCGTCTTCCTCGCGCCGCAGAAGTGCGTTGTTTATTTTAAGCTTGAGCTTTCCACCCTTAGCCTTTGGCTCTTCGGGCATATTTTCGGGCAGATTTTGATCTTCGTTCTTTTCTTTCAAATCAATACCTCCCCAAAAAATTATTTAAAATACTGCGTTAAAGACCAAACCAAGCTATCGCGCAAAGCAACGCGGTTACAAGCGAAAACACCGTAACGACCTTGACCTCAGACCAACCGCACTGCTCAAAGTGATGATGAACCGGCGCGCACTTGAAGATACGCTTATGGAGGGTCTTGAACCAGAACACCTGCAAAATTACCGATACCGCCTCAAAGACGTAAACTCCACCTGCGATAAAGATTATCATAGGCTCGTCGATAAGGAATGCAGAACCGACTGCTATACCGCCAAGGAAGAGAGAACCCGTGTCTCCCATAAATACTTTTGCGGGATGGTGATTGTATATCAGAAAACCAAGCATAGCGCCGATGGTAACGGCAGAAATAAGATTAAGCGACGGAACGAGATACGTAAGCGCAACTGCACCGAAGAACACCGACACAACAAGCGTTACAGTACTTGCAAGTCCGTCAAGTCCGTCGGTAAGATTTACGCTGTTTACTATTCCGACTATAAGAATAACGGCAAAGATATAATAAACTATTCCAAGCTCAACTACGATGTCGGTAAAAGGAATATGAAGTGCGGTATCTATATGACCTATAAGCTTGAGCAATACCACGTATACTACTGCCGCAAGTACCTGAAGCAAAAACTTCTGTCCCGCCTTAAGTCCCTCATTATCTTTTTTTATAAGCTTTCTGTAGTCGTCTACAAAGCCTATCATTCCGTTCATAACGGCAAGTGCCATAGTAAGCGCCATAGGGATAAGCTCGCTCTGCTTTGCCTTATAAGCATACCAAATCGTCATTCCCGTAAGCACTATAGCTATCGCCATAATAAAAGCAATTCCTCCCATCGTTGGAGTTCCCTGCTTTGAAAAATGCGATTTCGGTCCTTCTTTTCTTATAGGCTGACCTGCCTTTTTAGCAACCAAAATCGGAATAATACAACGGGAGAGTATCGCCGTAAGTGCAAACGACGATACCCCCGCTATAACAAATTCGATCAATAATTCATTAAACATTCGCTACACCCTCGCCAAACCAGTTACGCGCACAAAGTCTGTCCTTGTGCTCCTCGAGATAGCGCAGCACTCTTTCCGCCGCCGCACCTCTGCTCGCCTTTACAAGCAACGTATCGCCGGGGTGAAGATTTTCAAGCAGCATCTCACCCGAGACTTCGGGCTGACGAACGTTTCTGTTACAGTAAATGTTAGTTATAGGCATACCGCCAAGCATAGCTCCGCCTGCGATCATATCTGCAAGCTCGCCGTAGGTAAAGAGTGCAGAGCCGCCTCTGCGCGCGAATTCAAGTCCGACTTCCTCGTGGAAGCGCTTAGCTCCGACTCCAAGCTCGTACATATCTCCGAGCAACGCCGTCATTCTTCCTCTTCCCTTTTGCTCGACTATCTCGCAAAGAACGTCGATAGCCGCTCTCATAGACTCAGGCGCTGCATTATAACAATCCTCGATTATAGTAACGTCTCCGATCTCATAGATATGCTGACGCATTCCAACGGGTCTGAAATTACGCAATCCGCGCATTATCATATCGTCGGTAAGTCCCATTTCTATTCCTACCGCGTAAGCAAAGCAAGCCGCATATACGTTATGCTTTCCTATAGTGGGAATAATTACGTTCTCTACAGTCTTTCCGCCGTAGGATATATCAAAAAGAGTATGTCTGTTTTCGTATCGCAGATTGGTTGCTCTGAAATGGCAGTCACGCGAAAATCCAACGAAAAACGCGTTCTCTCCAAGCTCCTCACGGTTACGGAGAAGCGGCTCGTCGCCATTGACCAAAAGTATACCGTCGCTCTTGAGTCCCTTAACGATCTCAAGCTTTGCGCGGCAAATATTTTCTCTGCTTCCGAGATATTCCATATGAGAAGTACCAATATTCGTAATGATAGCAATATCAGGCTCTGCTATCTTGGAAAGATACTCTATCTCACCGAGATTGCTCATACCCATCTCGAGAACCGATACCTCGGTATCGTTCTTCATCGTAAGCATCGAAAGAGGCATACCTATATTGCTGTTAAAGTTACCCTCGGTCTTATGAAGGCGAAGATTTTCGCCAAGAACAGCCGCTACGAATTCCTTTGTCGTAGTCTTTCCAACGCTTCCCGTAATAGCTACCTTGCGGTTGTTTATTCTGCGGTCATAAGCCTTTGCAAGCTCGCCTACTGCGCGCAGAGTGTCGCGTACTACCAATGCTACGTATTTCTTATCGCGGAGATCCGCCGTATCGGGAATACGCTCGCAGAGAACGCATTCGCTTCCGAGCGAAAGCGCCGCACCGATATAATCGTGACCGTCGACGCGCGCGCCGCCGAGAGCTACGAAAAGCGAGTACTTCTCGGTCTCACGCGAGTCTGTGCATACGGAGCGAAAAGGCAGATTTATATTGGTTTCCCCGCCTGCAAGGCAAAGCATACCGCCGCAGATACCTGCGAGCTCATTCATTGTAAGCGAATTACAACCAACGTTTACTTTCATTTCTTCCTCTCCTTCCGTACCGCTTATCATTCAAGGTCTTCATAGACCTGTCGTATTATCTCTCTTTCGTCAAACGCACGTACGCCGTTCTTGCTTATTTCATAGCGCTCGTGCCCTTTACCCGCGAGCAGAAGTATATCTCCGCTACGCGTGTATTCCTTAATTGCCCGTTCTATCGCCTCACGTCGATCGACGATCACGGTATATTGCTTTTCTTTATTTATTCCCTTAAGGATATCGGCTATTATTGCATTCGGATCTTCGCTTCGCGAGTTATCCGAGGTGATTATCACGGTATCCGCGAGCAGCGAAGCTATCTGCCCCATCTCGCGTCTTTTGCCTTTGTCGCGGTCTCCTCCGCAACCGAACACAAGAACTATTCTCGACTCTTCGCGTTTTGATGCGCGCAGGCTTTTGAGAACGCGCTCAAGTGCGTCGGGGGTATGTGCGTAATCGATAAATATATCTATTTTTTGCTTGTCGCACACGACTCTCTCAAGTCTGCCGCAAACCGTCGGCATTTTTAAAAGCGCATCGACGGCAAGCTCACGGGATATTCCGTAAAAAGAAGCGACCGCTATTGCCTCAAGTGAATTCATCACCTGAAATTCTCCCGCAAAATTAGGCAAAGATACCCTGTGCTCAGCATTTTGTGTTTTCAGGATATATTCTATTCCCTCTTCGCCTTTTCGAGCTTCGTAAAGAGCGCAAAGATCACCCTTAATTGTCGAGCAGCTTAAAAAATTCTTCTGCTCACGCTCTAAAAAGCGTATAAGGCGTCTCCCCGCCGCATCGTCAGCATTGACGACTGCTCGGCGGCTCTGTGTGAATAATTTTTCCTTTGCCGAGTAGTAGCTCTCCATATCCTTATGGAAATCGAGATGCTCCGCACTCAGATTTGTAAAGACCGCACAATCAAATTCGATCGCGCTTGTTCTGCACTGGCTCAGCGCGTGTGAGCTGACCTCCATAAATACGAATTCAACTCCGCGCTCCTTAATACACGCAAGATAGGCATACAGCTCTTCGGGCTCGGGTGTCGTAAGATTTTTAGCCGACAGCGCCGTGCCGTCGATCCGTTCCTCACCGCACCAGACTCCAAGCGTTCCTATAAGAGCGCAAGAGTACCCTGCTCCCTCAAATATCGCCTTTAGCATTGAAGCGACCGAGGTCTTTCCGTTAGTTCCCGTTATACCTATTATCTTCATTTCGTCAGCAGGTCGCAAGAACCACTCGTTATAGAGCAAAGAAGCACAAAGTCTCGTGTTATTAACCAAGGTTAATGCGGCACCACCCTCACGCATACCACGCACGTTCTCTGCTACTATAACATCGGCGCCTGCCTTTATCGCTTGCCCGACGTAATCGTGTCCGTCGTTTTTCTCTCCGCGAATACAGACGAAAATTCCATTCTTTTTTACCTTGGCAGAGTCGGTAAATATTCCCGATGCCTCTCTGCCTTGAAGTTCTTTTGGGCATTCACACCCAATTGACGCGAGCAATCGCTCAAAAGTCATATCGCACCTCCGAAAAATTGATATTTCAACTTCCTCGGCGCGCGTATAACTACGAGCTGCTCTTAGCAAAGGTGAGCGTTATCACAGTTCCCGCCGCGACCTTCTCGCCGGGTGCGACCGACTGTGCCACCACCTTATATCCCGTGCCCGACAGATAACTGTCGGCACCTTCTATTCTTACGTTCAAATTGAGATTTATCAAAGCCTGATTTGCCGTAGCGGCGACCATTCCGCTAAGATCGGGCACCGTCACGTTATCTTCAATTTTTGCTCCCGCGTACAAGACTATCGTTCCCGATACTTCCTCGACGTATTCGCCTGCGGCAGGAAGCTGTGAGGTAACGTATTCACCGTCACCTATAACCTTATAGCGAAGTCCCGCTTCGCTTATAGATTCGATAGCCGCTTCAACGCTTCGGCTCTTGTAGCTTGCCACGCGTACTCTCATATTTTCGAGTTCCTCGGGCGTATAACGCGCTTCTACTCCAAGATACGGCATAGCGTTCTTGAGCACGTTTCTTACGTACGGAGCGGCGACCGTGCTTCCGTAGAGCGAACCGCGCGTAGGCTCGTCGACCATTATAAGCACCGCTATCTCAGGATCGTCGGCGGGTGCATATGCAACAGTCGAGCATATATACTTCTCACTTACGGGAAAATCGTCCGCCTCGGCGGTATATTTACATATGTTACAAACGTACATTACCGTATCGTCTATAGTCTGCGGCATTCCGGTAGATCCGCATTTGGGGCATTCGCGTTCCTTCTTTTCCGAAGTACCCGTCTTTGCTGCAACGCGATATCCCGCGACGTAAGCGGTCTTCGCTCCGCCATCGCCCGAAACACCCTCTTCAAGTATTTTAGATATCGTCTCGCAGGTAGCTTTGCTTATTGTCTCACGCTTCTGTTCAGTTTCGTGAGCGTATATTACGTTACCTGCGTTATCACTTATCTTTTCAACCAGATACGGAGTAAGAAGCTCTCCGCCGTTAGCGACTGAAGCTACCGCACATATCTGTTGCATAGGAGTTACAGTAAAGTTCTGTCCAAAGGCATAGATAGCAAGGTCAAGCTCCGTCATGTCTGCGGCAAAAATACTGTTTCCTTCACCGGGAAGATCTATTCCCGTCTTTTCTTTATAACCAAAAATTTCTACGTAATCCTGATAACGCTCTACGCCGATGCGTTCTCCAAGCGTCATAAACCACACGTTGCAGGATTGCTGAAGTCCTTGCGCAAAGGACAGCGATCCGTGTCCTTTTGTTTCGTGACAGTGTATCGTGTGTCCGAAAAGAGTCTTATGTCCGGGGCAGTTGACCGATTCGGTCATACTGACCACCTTTTCCTCAAGTGCCATCGACGAGGTTATTATTTTAAACGTAGAACCCGGAATATAGCTCTCGGTGACCGCTTTATTTGACCACATAGTAGTCAAAAGCTCTCTGGAGAGATCGTTATATTCGTCGCTCTGCTCGTCGTAACCCTCATTTTTAAGATTTTCAAGACGCGTTGCAGAATTTTCGTCAAGCTGCCACGGGTCGTTAAGATCAAAGGGAGATGAGGTAGCCATCGCTAAGATAGCTCCGGTATTCACGTCCATAACTATTCCGCAAGCGCGATTAGTTACGTTGTGTTTTTCCACGGTAGCCGCAAGCTCCTCTTCAAGAAAGCTCTGTACCGTGCTGTCTATAGTGGTCGTAAGATCATATCCGTCGATAGCGTTGATGTAACTCGCATACTCAAAGGGCATAACGTTTCCGTATGAGTCACGTGCCTTTATGTAGTATCCGTCAACTCCGCTCAGATATTTGTCGTACTGAAGCTCAAGCCCATACAGTCCATCGCCGTCACTGCTCGTAAACCCAAGCACGTGTGCCGCCATATCTCCGCCGGGATAATAGCGTGTACTCTGCGCTTCGAGAAACACCATCTGTTCAAGCGAATACTCGGCTATAAACTCGCGTATCTCGTCTGCCTTAGCCTCGCTCACCTTGCGCGCTATAGTTCTGTCGAGATATTGCGTGTACTCGGTAGCCTGCTTATAGACGTTATCGTATTCTACGTCCTCGACGAGCACAGAAAGTCCCTTTGCAACAAGATCCGAATAATTCTCTCCGCTCTCCTCCTGTGCACTCGATATACTCGAGGGAGATATGAAGAGTCTGTAGGTCGTAACGTTTGTAGCAAGGACGTTTCCGTTTCGGTCAAATATTTTTCCGCGGTTTGCGGGAACTGCCGACTCGGTAGTCATCTGATTGATGACCTTAGTCTGATACTTTTCAAAGCTGCAGGTCTGCAGCATCAATATTCGCAAAAGAAGCACTCCAAAGACGCAAAAAACCATAAAGCCTAAAAATGTCGAACGTTTTAGTGCTTTCGATCCTACCGTGCGCCCCATTGAGCTCTCCCTTCGCCTGTTTATCGTCACCGCAAGAGCGGTGTATTTTATCCTTTATATGATATGACGAAGGATCGGTGTTTATGACGGTCAATCCTTGAGGTCGAGCCCGAAGGCTGACAGCAGAGCCGCAAGTCCTACGTTCTCCTCTTTTTCATCATCATATATGTTTATCTCGTCTTCATTTTCAATAGTTACAAATTCGTTGTCAGCATACTGACGCTTTACCATACCGAGCTCTTTAGCGTCGGCTTCAATACCGTCAGCAGTATATTTGAGGTCAAGCTTTCCCTCGAGATCATCGTACTGTGCCTCAAGCGAAGCTATCTCGGAGTCGAGTCTGCCAACCTCTGCGGTTGCGTCTCCTACCATTACCGAGCCACCTACGATAAGACTCATTGATATTGCAAAGACCGCGATACCCGCAAGCGCGGATACGGGAAAACGCATACGTCGTCCCTCGGTCCTTCCCTCTGTTCTCTCAACGGGAAACCACTTGAGTATAAGCTCCTTACCTGCCGACAACAGTCTTTCTATGTGACCCTCCTTCGAGCCTGACTCAGCAGGGCTCGCCGGAGAAGCTCCGTTTTTTCTCTGAGGTACAGAGGAGTTCTTTACCGCCTCTGCCTTCGCTTCCTCAGATTCCTGAACCTTGGGCATATAGAAAGCTCTTCTGCTCTTGAAGTAGCGAACGAAATCATCGGAGGTCATATATTTGCTTCCGTTGTATTCACCGCTTCTGTAGCTGTCTGCTATCTTGGAGCGAGAGTCGAAAAGAATATAGGATTCGAGTGCTGCCTCCTGCTCGCTCTCTCGTTTATCAAGCATCGCGGCTTCGTTCTTCGCATTACCCGAAACAGCTCTTCCGCGATAGCGGGTGCGGAGCTCTGCAATACAGCGGCTATAAGAATCGTTCATGTACTCAGTTGCCATCGTTCTCTTCTCCTCTTTTGATCAAAGTTCGTTTTTTTAATGTTTGTTCGTGTGCTAAATTTTTTCTGCCACCCTCAGCTTTGCACTTCTGGAGCGAGGATTTTCCTCAAGCTCCTGCTTCGTGGGCAGTATCGGTTTTTTATTAACTATCTTCACCTTTGGTTTATTTCCGCAAACGCATATAGGGAAATCTTTCGGGCAGGTACAGCCCGAAGCAAGCGACGCAAACGCCTGCTTGACTATTCTGTCCTCAAGCGAATGGAAGGTTATTATCGCTATCCTTCCGCCCGAAGAGAGCATCTCGACCGCGCCCTTTATAGCAGGCTCGATAACGTCAAGCTCGCGGTTGACCTCAATGCGTATAGCCTGAAAGCTTCGCTTTGCGGGGTGATGTCCGCCTTCTCTTGCGGCGGGCGGCATCGCGTATTTGATTATGTCGCTGAGCTCTGCCGTGGTCTCTATGGGGGATTTTTCGCGTCTCTTGACTATAGCTGAAGCTATCGCAGGTGCGAAACGCTCCTCGCCGTAATCAAAAAGTATTCTTTTTAGTTCTTGCTCGGAGTAAGTATTGACAACGTCGTATGCACTGAGGGTGCATCTGTTGTCCATTCTCATATCGAGCGGTGCGTCTGCGCTGTAGGAAAATCCTCGCTCAGCCGTGTCGAGCTGATAGGAGGAAACCCCAAGGTCGAGCAGCACTCCGTCGATCTGCTCTACACCGAGCTCTCTGCAAACCTTCGCAAGCTCGCAAAAGTTGCTTCTAACTACCGTCGTATTCTTTTTGAGAGCATTCAATCTCTCGGTCGCGACCGCAACAGCCGTCTCGTCCTGATCTATAGCGATGAGCCTTCCGCCCCCGAGCCTTTTTGCGATCTCGCTCGAGTGCCCCGCTCCGCCTGCAGTTCCGTCGACGTAAATTCCGTCGGGTCTTATATTCAATCCGTCCATACACTCGTCAAGAAGGACTGAGCGATGGGAAAATTCTATTTTTACTTTTTCCTCTGCCATATCGATCAGAGTCCGTAGGATTCAAGAAGATCCTTGATGTCCGCAATGTTCTCTTCTGCCACCATCGCGTTGTAATTTTCCTCTGACCATATTTCTGCGTATTTACCACAGCCGACCACAACCGCCGATTTGGATATTCCCGCGTATTCAACGAGTGCTGCAGGGATAACTATTCTTCCCTGCGAGTCGGGAGATACCTGTGCAGCGTCTCTGTGCAACGCTCTGAGTATAGCCTCGGATGCTTTTCTTTCCATCTTAAGAATGGGACTTATATAGTCCTCCCATTCTGCCATCGAATAAACCTTAAGGCAATTTTCTCTGATACTCTTCGCTACCATAAAACTCTCGCCAAGCTCTTCGCGGTGCTTTGCGGGTATGAAAAGTCTGTTTTTAAGATCAAGTGTGTGTTTGAATTCTCCCGAAAACATCAGATATGCCTCCTTTCGATGATTTTTATATATTTTTTGTGGGAACTCTTACCCCACTTCTCTATGATTTTCAAGGCTTTGCGGTGTTTTGTGGTATTCTTGGTCTTTTATCCACCATTTCGCACCACTTTTCACCACATCGGTGCTATTATTATAAACTAACTCTACAAAATAATCAAGAGGTAGCGTTAAAAAAAGCCAAAAAACAGAAAAACTTTTTTTATTTTTTCGAAAAAAACTTATGATTTGCCCAAATTTTTAACCTTTTTTCACATTTTCAAGCCACTATTTACTTTTTTTTACAATTCTTTCAAATACTTACTGTCATTTTCGTTTTTCTCCAGCTTCTATCGCCGAGATCATTACGTAAAGCAACACAAAATTTAGTTAGGGATATCGCGTATTCTTAACATGATTTTTTGCTAACTATTATATCGTATAGTAAAACACCGAAAGACCGAGCAAAGCTCGGTCTTTCGGTGTTTTTAGATATTTTATGGAAATTTTATATTACTTTTTCTTTTTGAAAGCAAAGCGATACAGACAAAATCCTGCCGTTCCAAGCACAAGAACTGCTCCTACCGCGATCGCCGTTATTGCGAGCGCAGAAATCGGTTTCTTCTCTATCGGCTGTGTCTGAGTAAATCCGCACAGGCAGCTTCTGCTCTGCTGTCCGTCCTTCTGAGTCCAGTCGCCGAAAACGTGCTCTTCCCTCTCCGACGTCTCTCCGCAGGAGCACTCGTGCCAATGGTGAGTTTCATCGCTCTTCCACTCACTTGAGTATGAGTGCTTTGCAAGCTCCCCGTATTCCTCGCCGCAAACGCTGCACACCGCTTTTTTCGTACAGGTAGCTTCTCCGCCGCTGTGTGCGCCCGTAGCAGTTCTTGTCAAACCGCAGATATCGCATTCGCTATCGCACTCTCCCGAGTACATATGCGTTACGCTTCTCTTTTGTGCGCAAACGTTACAGCTATCGTCACAGCTATTATCGAACACGTGCTCTGCCTTTGTGCTCTCGTCAAGCTCTCCGCATACCAAGCATTTTTTCCAATGGTACCCGCCGTCACTCTGCCATTCGCCGGATACGTCGTGTCCCGCGGGAACTACAGCTTCAAACGTCGTATAATCGCAGAGCTCACAAGCTTCATAGGCGAACCAACCTCCCTCAACGCAGTCAGGCGCTTTCTCCTCATACTGCTTTATGCTGTGGGCGGTATGAGTTCCATTCAAAAGCGTGCGGTTATAATCCCACATCTCCTTTGCGTAAGCCGAGACATCCTCCTCTTTAAGTGCAAATTCGGTAACGTACTCCTTGAACTTCTTCATATTCTCAAGGTACTTTTCTCCGCCGTCTGCAATAATAGGCAGACCCGCATAAGCGTTGAGCAGCGGCTTCTTGTCGGGGGCTGCCCCCGCGATCGACAAATATATCTCGCTTATCACTGCAGCGGGACTTGTGCCGTTATCAAAGGTCTGCGTGTTATTGAAGCGCACGCGAAGTTTTGATGCCGTGAGTCCGTAAAGTTCAAACAGCGTGTATTCTTCGGTCAGTGAAAGTGCTTCTGCGCTCACGACCTTTATCCATTCCCCGTCGACGTAGAGCTCAACGCAGGTATCGTCGCTTCTCGTTGCAGGACTACCGCTTACGATATCGGTCGCAGCTCTCTTGTCCTTTATCTTTAAGGTATACAAAGAATACTTTTGACCAAGGTCGAATTCAAGGCAATACGACCGAGCGGCAGTGCCGATATCAAAGACGGTATCCGCATTTTTATCCGTGAGCGAAGCCTTTTCCGACGCGCTAAGCTCTCTATCTTCCGCTTCGCCTGCCGTAACGGTTACAAGGGTCGCGGATTCTATAATATTTTTGTCCGAAAGCTCCGCGAGCTTGCTTCCTGAACAGGTGATCTCATACAAGGTCACGTTAGCAGCCGACGGGTCGGTCAGCACGTATACTCTTATTGCCGACGCTTTTACTCCCGAAAGATCTACGGGCAGATACCAGAGTCCGAGAGAATTGTCCTTCACTCTTGCATTCAATATGCTTGTGTATCCCGTCTTTGAGTAAACTGTGCGCCACTCTCCTGCGTAGTACGCATCAACTCTTACCTCTTTGCCTATTCTCGTATCGTTCGACCCCGTATAGTCGTAGATACGCATTTCGGACAGCTCATATACTCCGCCAAACTCTGCAGTACCTTCAAGACGCTCGTTCGCGCCAGAGCCTGAGGAATATCTTCCTATATGATAATTTGTATTTCCGTCCGCATCCTTGTTATATACGCCGTCGGTCAATTTGTCGTAGCCGTAGGATTCGTTCCATATGTTAGTACCCTCAGCAGCAACAAATTCCTTTCCAAGCAGAATATTTTCACGTTCGGGTGCTCTCACCTTACTTACGTATCCGCTGAGCATTATCTCGTAAACGGTTACGCCGAGCTTGCTTGCGGTGTTCTTAAGAGTTATCCTTATCTTTTCTGCCTTCGCTCCGTCCAAACCGACGGGAGTATATTTTCCGTAATCGTCTGTTGCTCGGTTTTCGTGCGCGAGCAGAGGCTTTGCATCAAGATATTTTACCCATTTTCCGTCGCTGTAGAGCTCTACGGTTGCCGAGCTTATTCTTGATGCGGGCTCTGTCGGCTCGGCAAAATCATATATCTTAAGTGTATCGAGCGACGCCTCGCTGTCAAGCAGATATTCAACGGTAAAGCCGTTGTTTGTACCGTCGTACTGTGCGTAGCGACCGTTTTTAGAGTGGAGGCTTCCGTCGGTCAGCTTGCTCTGATCGTAGCCCGCAAAAAGAGCCGTGCCGTGAGTAAAGCTGTCGGGAGCTTTGCCAAGCAGCATATTTTCCGTATAAGCCGTGCCTCCTGCAAGTGCCGTTCCGCTGCAGGTTATTTCGTAAAACGTAACACCGTTCGCGTCTATCGAGTTTTTAGCGTACACCCGTACGGCGTCTGCCTTCACTCCCGAAAGATCGATCGGCAGATAATAGAGCTGCTTCTCAGCATCCAAAATGCGCGCAGAGATGACTGCCGCATTTCCGCTCAAAGAGTAGACCTCCTTCCATTCGCCGAGGTTCAGGGCATAGACCTTGACTTCGTTGCCAAGTCTTGTAGAGGTAGCCCCGCTGAAATCATAGAGCCTCATTTCCGAGAGCAAGCAAGAGCTCTCAAAAACGGCCGTTCCGTCCATATAGGCATCCTTCACGCCCTTTGACGAATATCTTCCGACGTGCACGTTCAGACTTCCGTCCGGATTTCTGCCGTAAAGTCCGTCGGTAAGCTTTTCATAGCCGTAATCCGAGTTCCAAACAGCCGTTCCCGCGGCAGCTTCGAATTTCAATCCGTCAAGCAGATTTATTCGTCGCTCTGCAGAGTTTGAGTCAGCCCCCTCGATATAATTACGTATCTTCGTCAGCTCAACAAGCTCGCTCTCAGTACGAAGCGCGTTACTAACGAGCGATACGGCGTAGGTATCGCTTTCGGAATATCCTTCACAAACGATTATCGGATACGGAGTTTCGCAAATAAGCGAGTATTCACTTCCCTGCGTTTTTCTCCAAAGCTTATATTTTTGAGTATTCTCCGAAGCCTTGAGCGTCACCTGAAGCTCTCCGTTTTCAAAGTAGAACGCCTCATAGCCGATAAGCTTAGGTTCTATATCGATAGGATTTTGATAAGCTATTACACCTTCGCCCTCAACCCCTTCAAAATCGAGCGGTACGACCTTGAAGGTGGTTCTCGCGTTGACGCTTGCAAGCTTGGGCAGATACTCTGCTTTCGTCTGCTCCGTATGCGCTATCAAGGTATAAGTGGGCTGATCCTCTATCGCATACGGAGCA
>SVSY01000126.1 GCA_015064065.1 Oscillospiraceae bacterium | reverse complement strand
ATTTAAGAAACGCCTTTCAGGGTAGGGTGTTTCTTAAGAGGGGAGGATGTCGGAGCAGTGAGGCTAGCGTAGTCTGCCGAGCGCGTAGACCTCTTCTCCTCTTGAGCGGCGTTTCTTTTGTAACAGCAAATGCTCGCATTTGCGTGCCGAAGCGCAGCGTAGGCTGTTTTCATTGTCGCTGCTGACAAGAAAAGTTAGTAAAAAGAATTAGACAAATCACAATTTAGCAAACATTTATTACAATATAATTATTTTAATTATTTTCCCACATTCTCTTGACAATTATATTTAAAAGTGGTAAAATGGTGAAGAATAAGGGAGTAATCGGCGCGAAAGCGTGATAAAGTCAACACCATGGGATGTTTCCCTGGCTTTATCGGAATGATGAGACTTATCCGACGATGCGGATAGGTCTTTTTTACTACTGTTTGCGCCAAGGCTACGACCTTCCGAAAAACAAAATATTGAAAAGGAGTTTTTCAACACAATGAAAGAGTATCTCAGATCCTCTGCCGAAGTGCTCGAAGAGGTAAAAACCTCAGAAAACGGTCTTACCGCTGCCGAAGCGGAAAAGCGACTTGAGCAGAACGGCAAAAACAAGCTTGCCGAAGGCAAGAAGGAATCCCTCATCCACCGTTTCTTCAAGCAGTTAGCCGAGCCTATGACCATCATTCTTCTGGTGGCGGCGGCTATCTCCGCAGGTGTTGAGATCTACGAGGGTATCCACTCGGGACATATGGGCTTCCCTTCCGACGTGGTCATCATTCTCGCGGTAGTTCTCATCAACGCGATCCTCGGCGTTTTCCAGGAAAGCAAGGCAGAAAAAGCAATCGAAGCGCTTCAGGAAATGTCCAAGGCGCAGTCCAAGGTAATTCGTGACGGTAAGCAGATAAGCATTCCCAGCGAAGACCTCGTTGTCGGTGATATCATCATTCTCGAGGCAGGCGATGCAGTTCCCGCAGACGCGAGAATCATCGAATGCGCTTCCATGAAGATCGAGGAAGCGGCTCTTACCGGTGAATCTGTCCCCGTTGACAAAAAGGAAGAGGCGCTAGTCGCAGACGCAAACGGTGACGTTGCTCTCGGTGACCGCAAGAACATGGTATTTATGGGCTCTACCGTAGTTTACGGACGCGGCAAGGCAGTCGTAGTCGCTACGGGTATGGAGACCGAAATGGGTAAGATAGCAGACGCTCTTGCTCAGGCAGAAGAGGGCAAGACTCCCCTTCAGATAAAGCTCGCAGGTCTTTCAAAGATACTTACCTATCTCGTTATAGGTATCTGCGTTATTATATTCGGCGTTCAAATGATCCGTGCATACGTAACAACCGGCACGATCGGCTTTGAGCCTATCCTTGATTCCTTTATGATAGCTATCTCTCTTGCGGTTGCGGCTATCCCCGAGGGACTTGCAACGGTCGTTACCATCGTTCTCTCGATCGGCGTTACCAATATGTCCAAGAGAAACGCAATTATCCGTAAGCTTACCGCAGTTGAGACTCTCGGCTGCACGCAGATAATCTGCTCCGATAAGACGGGTACTCTTACCCAGAACAAGATGACCGTCGTTGACCACTACGGCGACGACGAGCAGCTTCTCGCCACCGCTATGTCCCTCTGCTCCGACGCAGAGTTTGATACCGAGGCAGGCACCGCAGTAGGCGAGCCTACCGAGTGCGCTCTCGTTAACTACGCCGAAAAGCTCGGTCTTTCCAAGAACACTCAGAAAACAGAGCTTGTAAGAGTTGGCGAGGTTCCCTTTGATTCGGGCAGAAAGATGATGTCCACCGTGCATAAGGCACAGGACGGCTCTCTCGTTCAGTTCACCAAGGGCGCTCCCGACGAGGTGCTCAAGAGATGTACCAAGGCTCTTGTCGGCAACGAGACCGTCGATATGACAGACGATATCCGCGCATCGATTCTCGCGGCAAACAAGAATATGGCAGACCAGGCGCTCCGTGTGCTTATGGCTGCAAAGAAGGATCTTACCGCCCTTCCCGCGGCTTACGAGCCCGAGGCAGTTGAATGCGACCTTTGCTTCGTAGGTCTCGTTGGTATGATCGACCCCGTTCGTCCCGAGGTCAAGCCCGCTATCGACGAGTGCCGTAGCGCAGGTATCCGTCCTATCATGATCACGGGTGACCACAAGGACACCGCAGTTGCTATCGCAAAGCAGCTCGGTATCATCACCGACGCATCTCAGGCAATCACGGGCGCTGAGCTTAACGATATCTCCGACGAGGAGTTTGAGACCGCAGTTGAGAAATTCAGCGTTTACGCCCGCGTTCAGCCCGAGCATAAGACGAGAATAGTCAACGCTTGGAGAAAGAAGGGTATGGTCACCGCAATGACAGGAGACGGCGTTAACGACGCTCCCTCTATAAAGAATGCCGACATCGGTGTTGGTATGGGTATCACGGGTACCGACGTAACCAAGAACGTTGCAGATATGATACTTGCCGACGATAACTTCGCGACCATCGTTTCCGCGGTTGGAGAAGGAAGAAGAATCTACGACAATATCCGTAAGGCTATTCAGTTCCTCCTTGCATCCAATCTCTCCGAGGTGCTTACAATATTCTTCGCAACTCTCTTTGGATTTACCATTTTCGCTCCCGTACACCTGCTCTGGATCAACCTTATCACAGACTGCTTCCCTGCTCTCGCTCTCGGTATGGAAAAGCCCGAAGCAAGTATTATGAAGCGCAAGCCCCGTGACAGTAAGGAAGGCATCTTCGCAGGCGGTCTCGGCTTTGCGGTAGCATATCAGGGCGTTCTCGTAACCATAATCACTATGGCTTCCTACCTTATCGGTAGATATTGGCTTGCAGATCTTCATCACCACGCAGCTATTCTTGCAGGCGAGTATTCGGCAGAAATGCTTGGAACCAGTATGGCATTCCTCACGCTTTCTCTTTGTGAGATCTGCCACGCATTCAACATGAGATCTCTCCACGGCTCTATCTTCGCTATGAAGGGACAGAACCTTTGGCTCTGGGGCGCAGGTGCGCTTTCTCTGATACTCACTACCGTGGTTATCGAGGTTCCCTTCCTTGCAAACGCATTTGAGCTTGCTCACCTTGACCTTATGGAATACGGTATCGCATTCGGTCTCGCTATCCTTATCATTCCTATCGTTGAATTGGTAAAGATAATTCACAGAGCGGTCGATAAAGCAAAAGACAAATAATTTATTATATTGTTTCTTATACCGCGCTCGTCTTCTGACGGGCGCGGTTTTTTGTGCTTTTTTCAGAATTAACAAAATTTAAACATTTCATAAAAAACTCAAAAACAAAGCTTTCGTATAATACGCTCGTAATCAAACGACAAAACGAAAAGTGAGGTAATTAATTATGAACAAGAACGATCAGCAGTTTGTTGCACAAAAAATTCGCACACAGTATATGGAAAAGCATACAAGTAAGCTTGACGCGCTCCGCTCTCTTGACTTAAAGGTAAGACGCCCCGCAAATATATTCTCTTACGTATTCGGAAGCATCAGCGCAATTATCATGGGAAGCGGCATGAGCCTTGTTATGACCGATATCGGCGCCACTCTCGGCATCGCCAATCCTCTCGTCACGGGTATCGTCATCGGTGTTGTGGGTATGATACTCGCCATCGTAAATTACCCCATGCACAAGGGCATTCTCAATTCCCGCAAGAAAAAATACGCTCCTCAGATAATCGAGATGAGCGATAAAATAATGAAAAACAATTAAAAAAAGGTATAAAGAAATGAAAAAGAATTCCAAAACAAAGACAAATGCAAGCAAGCCCGTTATCATAGCCGCTATCGGTGCAGGAGTTGCCGCTATCGCAGTAGCCTTCGGCAAGGCATTCAAAGATATGAAGGCAAACGCCAAGGCACAGCACGAGGTCGACAAGGCAAACTTTGAGGCAGTTAAGGCTGAGTCCCGAGCAAATTTTGAGGAGAACAGAGGCCGCAATACCTTCAGGAAGGCAAAGGCTGACGCGAAGAAGAGCTGGGACGACGCTCACATGTCCCCCTCGGAAAGAGCGGCGCACGAGCAGGCAAAGCGCGACGAGCAGATAGCTTTGGCAAACGAGAGACGTACGGCGGCTGAGGAAAGAATCGACACTGCAAAAAACTGAATTCAAAGGCAACGCAAAGCGTTGCCTTTTTGTGTCACGTTAAATAGAGGTAAATAGGGATTTAGCTCACTCTTGGCGATGACTGCTTGAAAGTTTCGCTCAAGCCTTTTCAAAGGCTTGTCGGAGCCGCCGCGATCGGCGGTCGCCCGTCGCAACGGGCGAAATACTCCTTATCCTTCCA
>SVSY01000008.1 GCA_015064065.1 Oscillospiraceae bacterium | reverse complement strand
ATGGACTTTGTAACAGTACCCTCGGAGTCGTCGGTTCCGAAGAACTTAGGCTTGATGATACGGTTGAAGTAGTAACCGCGAACGCCGGTGTAGGATTCCTCGGTAGCGAGCTGGAGGAATGCAGAGATAGCCTCACCCTTTATACCGCCGTCGTTTGCCGAGTGGTCAAGCACGAACATAAGAGTATAGTAGTCCTGAGCGGTAGTTCCGTACTCTTTCTGGTCGGCGTCGTACTTAGGCATAGGAAGAAGTCCGTACTTGTCTTCCATTTCACGAATTGCCATATTTGCATCGTATCCGGAGTAGAGTCTCTCCATATAGAACATAGCCGTTCCGCCTGCGAATACGTGTGCACTTGCGGTAGCGTAAGTACCCTGACCGCGAAGGAGGGTACGGCACTTTTCAAGTGCTTCGTTAGCCTTTGCGTTGCCTGCTACGGTAAATTCGTGAGTACCGTCGTTATTAGTGGTAACGAAGGAAACATCCCAAGCGTAGGGGAATGCGTCTATCGGGAAGGGAGATCCGCCGCTCTGTGCAGCGAGAAGTGCATAGGTGTCGTTTGCCTGTCTGCCTTCCTCACCGTTGGAGTTCTCATAGAATACGGAGGTCCATCTGAAGAGCTCCTCATAGGTCCACAGACCGCCGAGAGCAACGTCCTGCATATTTACAGCGTCGGTGTCTTCTCTGTATCTGTCGTAGAGGGTCTTGTTATGCCATACTACGCCTGCTGCGTCGAACATCGAAAGGTTGATATCGCCCGCAACGTAGAAGAGCTGATCGTTAAAGGTGGTGTTATTTACGATAGCCTGGTTCCAGCAAGGAAGTGTGAAATCGAAATAGGGGAAGATGGTAGCATCGCGAAGATTGGTCGTATAGTCGCGGATACCGGGGGAGGTGGTAGGATAACCGAAGTTAGCGGATATGTCGTAGTAGTGCATACCGTTGTCAACGTCGGTCATTACCATGCTGTAGAAACGTGCGGTGTACTCACCGTAGTCGTTACCGTTGGAAGGAACGGGCTCGAACTCGATCTGAACGTTGAGAGTTTCTTCAACAGCCTGATTTCTCATTGCGATAGCTTCATCAAGCTCGTCCTCGGGAGAAGCTTTATACCACTCTCTTGAGTTGTGTATAAAGTCACGGTAAAGAATAGCAACCTCTTCACCTTCAAAATCAAGATCATTTACGGGGATAGCCGTGGTGAACGAAGGCTCGCCGTATTCGTTGGTGGGCTTTTGGGTCGCGACAGCACCGTTGGTACCGCTTCCGCCTTCACCCTCGCCCTCTGCGCCGCCCTCAGTCTTCTTCTTTCCGCAGCCTACGAAGCATACGCAAACGAAGCAGAAAACGAGCAACAAGCATAAAGCTCTTTTGAAAATTTTCATTTGGTAATTCTCCTTTTTTGTATTGCTTGTGTCAAGCGACACTTTGCATAGTATATTATACACTATTTTGGGAAATAGTTCAATAGGCTAAAAGCTACAAAAATAATTGCCCATCAATATGCAACCTGCACAAAGATACGAGAAAAAGGGCTGTTTCTAAATGAAACAGCCCTTTAAAATATTTAATTTAAGTAATTAAGTATTATTCTTCGGGTGCAGATCTCAGACCAAGCCAAGCGTCAGTTTCTATTATTGCCTTTTCAAATTCAGCCTGTCTTGCAGAGTAACGAGATTCGAGCGAAGCGTTGGTAGCGTCATAGCAAGCGCTTCTCCAGAGGTGGTTAACGTTGGCGAGCTGAATGGAGTAGATAGTCATATAGTCGAACTCGATATTGGAAATGATGATATCGAAGAGAGCGATGGACTTTGTAACAGTACCCTCGGAGTCGTCGGTTCCGAAGAACTTAGGCTTGATGATACGGTTGAAGTAGTAACCGCGAACGCCGGTGTAGGATTCCTCGTTAGCGAGCTGGAGGAATGCCGAGATCGCTTCACCCTTGGTCTTGACCGAGCTACCTGAGTGGTCAATGATCATGTAGAGGTTGTAGTAGTCCTGAGAGGTCGTGCCGTACTCTTCCTGCTCTGCGTCAAACTTAGGCATAGGAAGAAGACCGTACTTGTCTTCCATCTCACGAATCATCATATTCGTGTCGTAGTTCCAGAAAAGTCTGTCGTTGTAGAATACGTAGCAGCCTGCAGCAAAGTTTTTGGTGTTAGCGCTAAGGCCTGTGGACATAGTAGAACCGTTTGCAGCGAGAAGATTTCTGTACATAGTGAGAGCCTTCTCAGCCTTTTCGTTACCCGCGATAGCAAATTCGTGGGTCTTGTCGTTGTTCTCTACAACGAGCTGAAGGTCCCAAGCGTAAGGCAGACAGTCAGCGGGGCAGGGGTTTTGGCCGTATGCACCGAAGCCGTAGGTATCGTCAGCCTGCTTGCCTTCAACACCGTTGTTATCCTCGTAAATTCTCTGTGCCCATCTGTAGAGCTCATCGTAGGTCCAACCGCCTGCAAGAGCGAGGTCCTGAATGTTAACAGGGTCGGTGTCCTCTCTCTTTTTATCGTAGAGGGTCTTGTTGTACCACATTATCATTGCTGCGTCGAACATCGAAATGTTGGAGTCGCCCGCAACGTAGAAGAGCTGATCGTTGAAGGTGGTATCTTCAACTATAGACTGGTTCCAGCAAGGGAGAGAGAAATCGAAATAGGGGAACTGCTCTGTGTCAAGAAGGTTAGCTGCGTAGTCACGGATAAGGGGAGACGCGCAGTAGTAAGAGAAGTTACAGCCTATATCGTAGTAATGGAGGTCGGAGTTGACGTCGGTCTGAATATTGGAATAGAGTCCCTGAGTGTAAGGACCGTGGTCATTTCCGTTGCCGTCGAGGAACTCAAACTCGATCTGAACGTTGAGAGTTTCTTCACAAGCGGAGTTACGCATTGCGATAGCCTCGTCAAGCTCGTCCTCTGTGGTAGACTTGTACCATTCTCTTGTGTTCTGAACATTGTTACGGAGAAGCATCGTGAGCTCTTCGCCCTCGAAGTCGAGGTCGTTTACGGGTATAGCCGTGGTAAAGGAGGGCTCGCCGTATTCGTTGGTGGGCTTCTGCGTGGGAGCAGCGGTTGCGCCGTCCGAGCCGTTTTCGCTGTTTTGGGCGTCGCCGTTCTGCTTCTTAGAGCAGCCTACGAGCGCAGTGCCGATAAAACAGAGCACCATAAGGATGCAAATGATCTTTTTTAAAGCGTTCATGATTTTTTCCTTTCACATTAGTTTTGTTTTTTGCCAATACACATTATATTATATACTATGCAGGCAAATTTTTCAATAGTAAAAATCGATAAATTTTACTATTGCAAACTGTTGTAATTGAACAAAAAATGTTCGTTTACTATATATAATTATAAATTGCTAAAAAGCTTTTGTCAAGAGATGATAATTGCTCTATGATATAATAAAATTGCGGGTGTTATCTTTGAAACAAATCCCAACATTCTCGGTAGGGGAGGTGCAACGTTCGCGAAGCGAACTTGACGCTGAGCAAAGCGAAGCATATTGCTCCTCCCGATGTCGCGAACAAATTACATAGCTACTTACGGCTACCATCTTTGAAACAATTTTCTACAAGATGGTAGGGGATCGCCTTGGTGCTCCCGATGTCGCAATCAAATAACATCGGCACTCACGGTTACGCACTTGTAACCGCCACGAAACAAAACCCCGTGTGCCGAAGCACACGGGGTAAGTATTCAATTCAAAATTATGAAGAATAAATTATTCCTCGTCGGGAAGGGTTATAAGACCGAACCAAGCATCCATTTCGAGAAGTGCCTTATCGAATACAGCCTTCTCCTTAGTGTATGCTGCCTCAAGAGAATCCCAGTCCTCAAGCAAGGAGGTTCTCCACTTCCAAGTCAAGTGATTGAGCTGTGCGGAGTAGATGGTCCAGAAGTCAAATCTGATGTTCGCAACGATGATATCGAAGAGAGCGATAGACTTGGTAACTGTACCCTCGGAGTCGTCGGTACCGAAGTACTTAGGCTTAACGATTCTGTTGAAGTAGTAACCACGAACGGAGGTGTAGGATTCCTCAGTAGCGAACTGGAGGTAAGCAGAAACTGCTTCACCCTTAACGTCCTCGTGATCGAGAACCGACATAAGGGAGTATCCGTCGTAAGCTGCGGTGTAGTACTGCTCCTGCTCGAGATCGAACTTAGGCATGGGGAGAAGTCCGTACTTGTCGTCCATCTCACGAATGGTCATGTTGCCCTGCTTGCCGGGGTACATCATCGAAACCCAGAATACGTACTTACCGGAAGCGAAGTTCTCAACGGAACCGCTGTCGGTAGTACCGGTCTGCTTGAAGATGTCGATCCACATGTCACGAGCCTTTGCAGCTCTCTCGTTACCCTCGATGTTGTAGGAGTGAGTTCCGTCGGGGTTGGTTATGAGAAGGTCGATATCGAATGCAGCTGCGATAGCGTCCTTAGGAACGGGCTGGTTGTTGATGTTAGCGTTCTGAGTAGCGAAACCGTAAGTATCGCTGGTCTGTCTGCCTTCTTCACCGTTGGAGTCTTCGTACAAACGGTTAGCCCATCTGTAGAGCTCAGCATAGGTCCAAGCGCCCTCAAGAGCGAGGTCCTGAATGTTATCGTGGTCGGTGCTCTCTCTCTTCTGGTCGTAGAGAGTCTTGTTGTACCAGAATACAACAGCCATGTCGAACTGAGTGATGTTGATATCACCGGTGATGAGGTGGAGTCTGTTGTTAACTACCGCGTCGGTACATACGGACTGGTTCCAACAGGGAAGTTCAAAGTTGAAGTAGGGGAATACAGCCTCATCAAGAACGTTTGCGTTGCAGTCTCTGATGCTGGAGTATCCGCCTGCGAGTGCCCAGTGGTCAGCTATATCGTAATAGTGGAAGTTCTGGAGCACGTCCTGAAGAATGGTGTTGTTGTAGTTGGTAGTACCGGAGTTGTACTCGCCGTAGGGCATGATCTCGAAGTCGATGTCGAGGTTGAGAGTCTCTGCAACTGCAGAGTTTCTCATTGCAACTGCCTCATCAAGCTCATCCTCGGGAGATTCCTTGTACCACTGTCTCTCGGTGGTCTCGTTCTCACGAAGCATAACCGTGAGCTTTTCACCTTCGAAATCAAGGTCATTTACAGGGATGTTAGTTGTGAAAGAGGGTTCGCCGTATTCATTGGTTTCCTTCTGGGTCTCGGTAGCCTGCTGTCCGTTCTGAGAATTTCCGGAAGCATCTGCATTGCTACTGCCCTTATCCTTCTTGCCGCATCCTACGAGAGCGGTGCCTACAAAGCAAAGGACCAAAAGAATACAAATAAGTTTCTTAAAAACTTTCATAAGCATTTTTCCTTTCGAAATAAATTTTACCTCATCGGTAGTACACATATTATACATTATAATCCTAAAAAAATCAATTAACAAAATAAACATTTTTTTGCGTTGAATATTGTGTACATTGCACAAAGCAAAAAGACTTCTTGAAGGCGGAGTTCAAGGCGGTGCAGAAGCGAAAGAGGTAATTGTGAAGTTTTTTAAAAATCTGTTGCTTTATTCTATAAGATGTGGTAAAATATACTTTGGTACAATAATTTTACTCGGAGAGGTCTTTTAATTATGAAGAAAATTTTTAAGATATTCGTTCTCGCCGCGCTCGTTTCGCTTATGGTACTGGCGCTCGCTTCCTGCGGCAACAGTGCGGCAAATCCCGACAGCGTCAGCGGAGATTGGGAGGGCGTTACGTGGTCCTATGATAAAGAGTCGCACGTGCTCACGCTTACGGGCGGGGGAGAGATCCCCGATGCAAATACTCCTGCCGACGTTCCGTGGAATGCTGTGAGAGCTGCCGTAACGGGAGTCAGGATCAAGACGGGAGACGGAAAGACGTTTACTAAGATAGGCAATTATGCATTCTACGGAATGACGAAGCTTGCAGAGATAGAGGTACCCGCAGGGGTCGAGAGCGTAGGTAAGTGCGCCTTTGCTTTCTGTTCCGTGCTTGACGAGGTCTCGCTTCCCAACACGCTCGTCGAGATAGGTGAGGCGGCATTCGAAGGCTGTGCAAAGCTTCCGAGCATTACGGTTCCCGCCTCGGTCACCAAGCTCGGCGCGCGCGCGTTTGCTTTTTGCCGCGAGCTTACGGCGGTCACCGTTGAGGGCAAGCCCGAGAAGATAAACGAGTGGTGCTTCAAGGATTGCACCAAGCTTGAGAGCTTGAGAATGGATACGTCGGGCGTTGAATTTGATGCGGCGGCATTCGAGGGCGCGGCGATAGGCAAGGATTCTGTAAAATCGCTCCACACGTCTGTGGTAAATATTCTTTGCAAGGACGAGAGCGGCGCGACTATAAAGACGGTAGCGGCGGCAGAGGTGCTTGAGGTCGAAGAGACCAAGGAGATCTCTGCTCCCGAAATAAAGGACTACGAGATAGTCGGCGAGTCCAAAAAGAGTGCTAAGGGAAATGGCGAGCCTATTGAACTTGAATTTACCTATAAGAAGGTAGAGTCCGACGAGACCGACACGACCCCCGAGGCTACCGAGCCGACTGTCGAGACACCTGCACCCAAAAAGAAAAATCTCGTTACCACCGTGATCGCTATCGTTATTTTTGCCGTGGTAATAATCGCTATCGCGGTAGGTGCGTTCTTCCTTATCCGTTCGGACAAGAAGACCACGAAGGACAGCAGAACGGTCCGCAAGAACAATGACGGAAAGGGCAAGAAAAAATAATGAAGAATAATCTCAAGCTTGACATCAAGGTATCCGAAGAGCTGCTTCGCAAATTCCTTTTCGTCTGCGAGAAGGAAAAGCGCAACCCAAACGCGCAGTTCGCCTTTATGGTGCGAAACAATATAGCGTACTATGAAAAGACCAAGGGGCGCATAAGTGACGCCGAGCTCAAAAAGATAGATATTTCCGCGTACGAGGAAGAGGATTGACTTGTTTTAAGAGGTATATATATAATGAAGATAAAAATGGGGAAACCCGTGTGCGTTTATCAGGGCGACGTGATGGAAAAGCTTCATTGGGGATTCGTGCAGTTCCCGTGGCTCTATAATACCGCCGACGGAAATATACTGCTCTCTATCCATTGCGAAGACGATGCGCCCTTTGCGATAGAGGGAAACAAGCTCTGTTTTAAGACCTCGGACGGCGGCAAGAGCTGGTCTGTTGCCGACGCTGACGACGTAAAGAAGATGGGATACGCGACGGCTGACGGCGATATGCTTATGCCGAAAGCCTTTCCCGTCAAGAGCGTAAAGCGAATGAAGCAGCCCAAGTGGTTCGGAAATTACCGCATACCTACGGATGAGCTGCTCCCGCAGAAGAGCGAGGACGAGAGCTCGCTCCCGTTCCCCGTGGCTATCTCGACCAACGTCTTCGGCGGATTTGAAAATCTTTACTACGTAGACTCGCTCCCCGACGACATCTGCCCGAAGGGACTGCTCTTTACGCGTCTGAAAAAGGGCGAAAGTGAGCCGCGCGAGTATGAGGCGCGAGTCGATTGGAAGCACAGACTTGTCAGGATATACGATCCTCAGGTGGTCTACGACTCCTGGAAGGGCGAGGAAAAGGAGCTTCTTATCTCCTCGCCGGGACTCTACAGCGGACCGCGCATAAAGCTCGGACCTGACGGAAAAACGCTTTGGATCGCCGAGTACAAGGAGGGAAGCGATCCCGAGACTGCCGCTTACACGGGCAAGGGCGGTGCTTATATCCTCAAGTCGACCGATAACGGCGAGAGCTGGGAGTGCGTTTCCTTTATAAGATACGAGGGTGATGCAAGCAAGGACCATTTTGCGTATCTGCGCGACGGATTTTCAGAGCCTTCTATCGAATTTATGGCAGACGGAACGATGCTTTGCCTGCTCCGTACCTGCGGAGTGTTTGGTGGAACTCCCGAGTGGGGTCCGACCTACCTTGCGCGCTCGAATGATGGAGCAAAGAGTTGGAGCAAGCCCGAGTATTTCAAGGACAGAGGCGCGCTACCGCAGCTTCTCAGACTTGAGTGCGGTGTGACGCTCGCAGTCATAACCCGCCCGGGAATTTTCGTTTACGCGAGCGGCGACGAGGGGTATACGTGGGACGACGGACTTGAGATAATGACCGACGCTGACAGAAGCGTGCTCGGAAACGAGATACCCGAGCGTCCGAACTTCTGGCAGTATGCGGGAAGCTGTTGCAACTGCACGATATTGCCGATAGCGGAAAACAAGGCACTTTTGGCGTACAGCGACTTTTATTATCCCGATGAAAACGGTGTGAAGCGAAAGAGCATACTCACCGTCGAGATAACGGTGGAAGAATAGAAATTTACCGAAAGACCGCGACGAGCACAAGCTCGGCGCGGTCTTTTTTGCTGAAAACGGAAAAATAAAGTTACAAATCCCAAAACTTTAGATTTTAACAAATCTATTTTTCCAAAAACGGAAAAATATTTTTGAAAACCTATTGACAAAAGGGATAAATGGGTGTATAATGTTCTCGTAAATTGGAAGCGATCACTATATTAAGTTAACGAGGTAATGCAAATGGCAACAGCGCAGAAGAAAAAAGTAGAGGCGGTGGCTCTTCCCACCAACGACGCAGAGGCTAAAAAGAAGGCGCTTGCAACGGCGCTCTCCCAGATAGAGAAAAAGCACGGCGCAGGCTCTGTTATGAGACTTGGCGATAACGCGCATATGGAGGTACAGGCGGTAAGCACGGGCTCTATCGCGCTCGATATCGCTCTTGGCATCGGCGGCGTTCCGCGCGGAAGAATAATAGAGATATTCGGTCCTGAGTCTTCGGGTAAGATCATGGTCGCGCTTCACATAGTTGCCGAGGTACAGAAGGCGGGCGGAGAAGCGGCGTTTATCGACGCCGAGCACGCGCTCGACCCCGTGTACGCAAAGGCTCTCGGAGTTGATATAAACAATCTGCTCGTCTCTCAGCCCGATTGCGGCGAGGACGCGCTCAACATCACCGAGCAGCTCGTTCGCTCGGGCGCTATCGATATAGTCGTAGTCGACTCGGTGGCGGCTCTTGTTCCGCGTCAGGAGATAGAGGGCGATATGGGTCAGGCGACGGTCGGCGTTCAGGCAAGACTTATGTCGCAGGCTATGCGTAAGCTCTCGGCTATCATTTCCAAGAGCAACAGTATAGTAGTATTTATCAACCAGCTTCGTGAGAAGGTCGGAGTTATGTACGGAAATCCCGAGACTACCCCCGGCGGTCGCGCGCTCAAGTTCTATTCCTCTGTCAGAATAGACGTTCGTAAGGCAGATGCGCTCAAAAACGGCAACGACATCTACGGAAACCGCGTGCGCTGTAAGGTGGTAAAGAATAAGGTAGCGCCTCCCTTTAAGACCGCGGAGTTCGACATACTCTACGGAAAGGGAATATCGCGCTCGGGCGAGATAATCGACTACGCGATAACGCTTGATATCATAAAGAAGAGCGGCTCGTGGTTCTCGTATAACGGTGAGAGAATAGGTCAGGGTAAGGACAACGTCCGTAAGCTTATCGAGGGTAATCCCGAGCTTCTTGCAGAGCTTGATGCGAAGATACGCGCTATGAAGGATACCCTCCCCGACACGACCGAGGAGTTTGAGCTTGACGAGGATGACGACGACGAATTTGACATTCGTACGCTCGAGGAAGAGCTTTGATGCGTGCCGAGATAGTTTCCTTTTCTGCATCGGGCGAGGACGCGATCGCGGTGGGAGTCAGGCTCTTCGAGGGAGAAAACTCTCAGAATTGCCGATTCGTCATACCGAGTGCGCTTTACGTAAAGCTCGGACTTTGTAAGGGCGAGTGCTCCTGTGAGCTTTTTGATAAGCTTGAGCACGAATCGAAGGTCTACGAGGCATACAAACGCGGAATATGTGTGCTTGGGTTTGGTGCGTGCTCGCAGAGAATGCTTGTCTCAAAGCTTATTGCCAAGGGATACGAGCGCGCGATCGCACGAGAGGCGGTATGCCGCATAGTCAAGCACGGCTATCTGTGCGAGCGCGACAGCGCGATACGCGAGGCAGAGCGCGGAGCGGCAAAGCTCTGGGGCGCGAGCCGAATAAGAGCAGGGCTCTGTTCAAAGGGCTATAGCGCAGAGGCAGTCGATGCGGCGATGTTCGCACTTGAGGATTCGGGCGTGGATTTTGAAGGTAATTGCGTACGTCTTATCGAGAGCAGATATAAAAAGATACCGACCGATAGGCTTGAGATACAAAAGCTTATCGCATCGGTATCGAGATACGGCTATTCGCTTGGCGAGATCAAAGCGGCGTGTTGCGTGATCGCGAATAAAAAGAAAAGTATATACGAAGATTAAAATAACAGATCGTAAGACAGTATAAATTTCTTGCTCGCTTTTTCTTTTGACACCACAAGGGCAAAAGAAAAAGCTAACAAAAAGAAAACCCCGCGAAGAAATTTCGCTCGTTGCGACGAGCGACCGCCGTTTCGCCGGCGGCGCGCGACAAACTTTTGAAAAAGTTTGATCAAAACCTTTCAGTGTTAAAAAAGACCGCTTCTGTGCACAGAAGCGGTCTTCTTTTGTTACTTATTATAAGATATCGTAGCCGAGAATTCGATAGACTTACCGGGAGCGACTACTCTGTGTCCCTTGGGTGCGGGCTCGTTGAGTCCGTTTACCATACCTGCCTGAGGCTCGATGCAGATAAATCCGCCCTGACCGCGTCCATTGTAGAGCACCCAGTGGTCAAATTCCTCGGAAACGCTGTACAGATAATCGCCGACGATAGTTTCGCGTCCGTAAGCGAGATAGTAACCGTCAACGTTCACGCCCTTTGATGCGCTTCCCGTAACGTAGGTCTGCTCCTGAAGATTGAGCTGCTTGTACTTGCCCGTAGCACGTCCGTCAACGCGTTCCTGATGCATTATGATGGGAAGAACGAAGCGCTCGGGCTCAACGAATGTGGTGTGCATACAGAATACCACGGGGAGATTTGTCTTGTCTATGTTCTTTATCTCGTAGCTTTGCGTAAATCCCTTGTCGTCGAGCGTGTAGGTTACCCAGACCTCGCACATAAAGGGGAAGCCCTCGTCTATCTTATCATATACGAGCTTGAGAGTTACCTCGTTCTCCTTCTGCTCTACGAGCGTGAAGGGGCGGGTATGAACGAAGCCGTGGATATGGCACTGCGACCAATCCTCGTTGAGAGGAAGGGTGTAGTCCTTGCCTTCGAATGTGAATTTCGCAAAATTGGTGCGGTTTGCGGGGAAGAGGATAGGCGAGCCCTGAAGATAGGGATTGACCTTGAGCTGTGCCTCGTCAACGAGAGGAACGAGCACGTCCTTGCCGCAGTGGGAGAGAGCTATCACGTTTCCGCCGAGTCGCGCGCAAACGAGAGCTTCCCAATCGCCGTATTTGATGGATATTATGTCTTTAACGTTTGTTTTCATAAAATATACCTCTCATAATTTGGATAAGACCATTATATACTTTTTCTCTTTATTTGTCAACAATTTGTTTGTAAAAACATTCAATGCTCAATTGGATATGATCAGCTCGTCAATATCGTCTCTGTGGCAGAGGGTGTGCAGATAGGTTTTGTTTAATTTGTTCTTTTCGAACAAAAACACCTTCTTTTTTGCACGCTTCATAATTATCTTTCTGACACTCGTTTGTTCGATATCGATGTCGGAGATGATACCGTTCTCCGAGATACCCAAGGGCGAAAAGAATGCAAGATCGACGTTGAATTGCGCCGCATATTCTTCGGTCATTGTGCCCACCAGACACATATCTCTGTCATAGTATTTTCCACCCAATAAAATGCAGGGGATCTGCAGCTTTGACGCGTAGAGCAGAGAATTTACGGAATTGGTTATGAGCGTCAGATCCTTAAATCTGCTCATATGCGGTATTATGTATTGGCAGGTCGAGGAGCTGTCGATATATACCGTTAAATTGTCGCTTAAAAATTTTGCAGCCTGCTGTCCGAGATACTTTTTTTCGTCCTCGTCTACGAAAAATCTTCGCGATATCGGCATTTCGTTGCTGACTGTGCTCAAGACTGCACCGCCTCTGTATCTTTTGATGACGCCCTTCTTCTCCAAGACGCTCAGATCTCTTCTCACAGTCATTTCCGAAACGAATAGGGTCTTTGCAAGCTCTAAGACCGAGACTCTCTCCTTTTCGTACAAAATATCCAAAATATCTTTTTCCCTGCTTTGTGTTTCCATTTGTGCGCTCCTTTGCACGTATATTTGTTCGTTAACAACATTTCGAACATATATTGCTTTCGAAGTGTTTGAATGGTATAATTATAGCACAACAGATCACGTATGTCAAGGAGAAAAATATGAACGTAATAATACAATTGATCGGCGGACTTGGAATTTTAGCAAGCCTTATATCCTTTCAGTGCAAAAAACACAATTCTATCCTGTGCTTCAGAACGCTGAACGAGGTGGTTTTTGCGATACAGTATCTACTGCTCGGCGCATATACGGGTATGGCGATGAACCTTATAGGCTGTGTGCGAAATGCGGTGTTTACAAAGCAGATCTCCAAGGATAAGAAGACGACGGTGTCGACTGTCGTTTTTGCCGTAATATTTTTTGTTTTCGGTATTCTTACCTGGCAGGGAATGAAGAGCATATTGATAATCGTAGCCAAAGTGCTCTCTACGGTTGCATACGGCAATAAAAATCCTACTGTAGTGAGAGGTATCATATTTATAACCTGCACAAGCTGGCTGATATACAATTACTGCGTGTTTTCGGTTGCGGGCGTTATATGCGAGGCGGTCACGCTGATCTCGCTGCTTATAGGCATCGTGCGACTCGACGTTGCGCCGCGTCTCGCAAAAAAGAAGGCTGTTGCGGCGTGAGATTAATTTCGTGATCGCGAGAAATAATATCTAAATACTGTTGATTTTTGACTTTTCGTGTGTTATAATGAGCTTAACAAGAATTCAGAGGAGGCTTACTGTGAAAAATATCAAACTTATAGCGATGGATCTTGACGGAACGCTGACCCAGCACAAAACTCCGCTTTCCGAGGAGCACAGCGCGATACTCGAAGCACTTTCGAAAAAATATAAGCTTTTGATGGTGGGCGCGGGTATGTGCCACCGTATCTTCAACCAGATGAACCATTTTCCGATAGATATTCTCGGAAATTACGGAATGCAGTATGCAGAGTATAACCCCGAGACGAAGGATATCGATATAGTCTTTGACGAGAAGCGTCCCTGCGACCGCGAGCATATGGAGGAGCGCGTGACGGCAATGCGCCAAAAGTACGGCTTTTGTGAGTTTGCGGGTGAGAACGTCGAATATCACAGCTCGGGTTGCGTTACTTTCCCCATCTTAGGAACTAAGGCAAAGCAGGAGGACAAGCTCGCGTTTGACCCCGACCGCTCCAAGCGCCGCGCTATCTACGACGATATAAAGAAGGTGTTTTCGGATTACACCGTTTTCGTTGGCGGTTCTTCCTCCTTCGATATGGCGCCCTTTCCCTTCGATAAGGCGTACGCACTCTCGAAATACTGTGCCGATCACGGCATCGCGCACGACGAGGTGGTCTATATAGGCGATGACTACGGCGAGGGCGGAAACGACGAGTCGGTATACAAGTCGGATTTCAATTATCTTAAGATAGACAACTATCTCGATTTTCCCGAGGTAGTCAAGGAGCTTTTATAAACTTATAAAGGAGAATTACTATGAATTATTGGACTCAAAGCAAGAATAATATCTACGTTGCGGCGCATCGCGGTTGGTCTGAGAAGTACCCCGAGAACACGATGCTTGCATATCGCAAGGCTGCCGAGCTTAATGTGGATCAGATAGAGATAGACGTCAGAGTAACTGCTGACGGAGAGCTCGTGGTAATTCACGACGCTACAGTCGACCGCACGACCAACGGCAGCGGCAAAGTCGATGAGCTCACGCTTGCCGAGCTCCGCGAGCTTGACGCGGGAAGCTGGAAGGGCGAGGAGTTCGCAGGACTCAAGATCCCGACCTTTGCCGAGTTTTTGGAATTCGCAGTCTCGCTTCCCGAGATGACCTACGATATCGAGCTTAAGGAATACCCCGTTGACGACCGCGAGGAGCTTGCTTACTCGGTCTGCGACAGAGTGCTTGCTCTTCTTGACGAGAACGGTCTTAGCGAGCGTTGCGTTATAAATACCTTCAGCGGCAAGCTTCACGAGTACATCTACAAGAAATACGGAATGAAGTACAAGCTTCACGTTTACTTCCCGATAACCTGTCTCGGTACGGATATGACGCTCTTCCCCTATTCCTACGCTTATTGCAGCTGTGTTTTCAGCGATAAGAAGGGCGATTTCGAGTATATCGACAGATGCGGCATTCAGCCTTGGGCGGGTGCGTCGGTAAAGGACGAGGCGACCGTGGATCTCGCTATAGCGAACGGCGCTGAGCTTATTACCTGCAACAATCCCGACGTGGTGCTCGAGCTTCTCAGAAAGAAGGGCTATCACGCGTAAGGAGGACGTATGAAGGTTACGCAGTATTCTACTAACAAATACGGTGAATCAGTACCCTACGAGCTTCGCAAGGCGCTCTATATGGGTGGTGTAAGTAAAGCTATCCCGTCGAGAGAGCCGAGCGAGAACGATTTTTTGGGCTTTGGTGTAGCTATCACGGGCGCATCCTGCTATAATCTCTCAAAAATGGAAAAGACCGAGAGAAGAGCGCTTATCGAGGACCTTTACGGAAAAAAGGACGGAGGTTTTTCGGTAGCAAGGCTTACAATGGGCGCGAGCGACTATTCGGCAGAGCTTTACACATACGACGACGTTGAGGGCGACGTTGCGCTTGAGCATTTTTCGATAGAGCGCGACGAGGAATATATCATTCCTATGATAAAGGAGATCCTTGATGTCAACCCCGACCTCTATATCTTCGCATCTCCTTGGACTCCGCCCGCTTGGATGAAGACGGGAAATTCGACCTGCGGCGGACATATGCGAGCGCAGTTTGTCGACTGCTACGCGGATTATTTCGTAAAGTACATCAAGGCGTACGGAGAACACGGAATACGCATTCGTGCCGTAACGCCGCAAAATGAACCCGAGACACAGCAGTTCGGATATATGCCCGCGTGTATATGGAATCCCGACACCGAGGTCGCATTTGTTTCGGCGCTTCGAAAGAGACTTCGCGAGAATGATCTTGACGATGTTGAAATATGGCTCAACGATCATAGCTTTTCATACGTCAACAGGGTGGATTGGCAGCTTGCGACCTATCCTGAGCTCAAAGGCGAGAGCGGTGGTGTAGCATTCCATTATTATGAGGGAGATTTTGCCCAGACAGAATTTCTTATCGATAAGTATGGCGTAAGGCTTCATTATACCGAGTCGGGTCCGAGACTTTACGATCATTATGATAACGATTGGTGCAAGTGGGGAATTATGCTCTGTCGTGCGCTCA
The DNA here is from genome assembly GCA_015064065.1 of Oscillospiraceae bacterium. GTDB lineage: Bacteria > Bacillota > Clostridia > Oscillospirales > CAG-272 > HGM12713. Next base: position 17,588 of record SVSY01000008.1, on the reverse strand, counting down.
ATTTCCGTTATCATTCGTTTACAGGTTGGAATTTGATGCTCGACGAGACGGGCGGACCGAATATCGGACACTTCTTCTGCGGCGGACTCGTTACAAGAAACCGATTGAGCGGAGAGCTTTCCTACAGCGGACAGTATAAGGCGTTCAAGCATTTCCTTAAGTATGTAAAGCGTGATTCCAAAATAAGTCCGATATGCTTTGATAGGGACTGTTATTGGATGACGAACTATCCGAAGGACACAAAGCCGCTTACGGCTACTCTTGTAGAGAACAGCGACGGAAGCGCGGCGCTGATGCTTGTAAATCCCAATCCCGAAAAAGCACAGGTGCAGTATTACCGCGGCGGCGAATGGTGGTATATCGAGCTTTTGCCCGATACGCTTGCAACGGTGACCTTTGAAAAATGATATTAAAAAAATAACAGGGCGCGAGCCCTGTTATTTTTGTCTCTCAATACGTTTAATTCAAAAATTCAACTCTTTTGACGATGTGCTCCTGATATTGCCTGTCAAGCTCGTTCCAATATCCGCTCCAGCCCCATACTCGTACTATGAGATGCGGATATTTTTCGGGATGCTCCCACGCGTCTAAAAGTCGCTCGCGATTGATGGAGTTGAGCTGGAGCTGATGTCCGCCGAGGTCGATAAATGCCTTTACGAGCGCGGCGGTCTTTTTGATGCCGACGTCGTTGCGAAGTACTGTGTCGTGTATCTCAAGCGTCAGCGGTCCGCCGTTTATGACATTGGTCATATCGAATTTTGAAAAGGACTGAATGACCGAGAGTATTCCGCTCGGCTTTGCCTCAAGCGAGGGGGAAAAATTGGTTCCGTAGGGTGCGCCCGCGTGTCTGCCGTCAGCGGTTGCGGGGCAGAGCTTAGCCGATTTGAGATATTCAAGTGCCGATCCCGTACCGGCGCGCCATATTCCTCCCTCAAGTCCGTTCGGCTGAAGATTTAGCACGTCGCCGAAATGCTTCATAAGTTCGCAGGCTACAGAGTCGACGAAATCGTCGTTGTTGCCCATCTTTGGGCAGGCGAGCAGACGCTTGCGAAGCTCCTCAGCGCCCGCGAAATCCTTTTCGAGTGCCTCCAAGAGCTCGTCCGCCGAAAGAGAGCCCTCGTCAAAAACGAGCTTTTTGACTGCGGCAAGCGCATCTGCGGCGCTTGCTATTCCCGCGCCGTGTGAACCGAAATTGTTATATTTCGTACCTCCGCGCCACATATCCCTAAGAGAAGCTATGCATCCGTCGGTAAATAGCGAGAGTGCGACGGTCGAAACACCCTTTTCGTACGCTCCCCATTGCTCGCGTATGTTTCTCTGACAGTCGGCGGAGATCTCTTCCTTGGCATATTCCAAAAGCTCTTCGAATGAGCCGCATTCGCGAAGCCTTTGCGTTATCGCGCGATTGACTGCAAGAGGGAAGTTGAGTGTAGCTCTGTTCGGAACGTCGCCGCTGCAGTAGGGTATTATAAATTCCCAACACGCCGCAACTACGTATTCGTATGCGTCCTCGGGGTCGTAGCCGAGCTTGATAAGCCCCGGAACGACGACGTCGTCGTTGCAGTACTGCGGAAAGCCGAGGCCCTTTTTCGTAAGCTCGGTCGCAAGCTCGTATATCTCTATAGGCGTGTTTTTTCCGACGCGGAGATTTATCTTGGGGTCGATGAGCTCAAGCTCAAGCGACGCTCTGACGCACGCCTCGGAAAGCTCGTTGTAAAGACTCTTGCCGTCCTTGTCAAAGCCTCCGAGCACGAGACTCTGTCCGTTGTCGCCGCGCATAATGCCGCGGTAGAGGTCGGTGTCGTGGTTGAGCGATATGAAGAAGGCCTCAAGCGTTTCGAAAAGCTCGGCGTCGCTCACGCCGCGCGCCTTGTCCGCAATGTAGTAGGGATACATATACTGGTCAAATCTGCCAAGCCCGAGATGCGTAGCGCCCGACCTGCGAAGGAAATACATCATTGCGCGAACAAAGGTACACGCTTCGAAAAAGTTGGTCGCAGGGTAGAGCGGAACTCGTTCGAGCGCATCGCAAAGACGCGTATTTCCAAGCGCGCGGGCGTTATTTTTCTGATCCTCCACGCCGCCGATATATTCGTCAACGGTGTCGAGCATCTGCTGACCGAAGGAGAGCTGCTCCTCGGTCTGCGCGCGCTTCATTGAATTTACTATCTCCTCGCGGATAGCCAAAAAGCCCTTTGCGAGCGCGGCGGGGAAGCTTACGGTAACGTTTCCCACGCTCCAATGAGCCTTGAAGGGAGTTCCGAAGTTAAAGCCGAAAAGGTCGAGCGGATAGGCGATAGGCTTCTCGATCTGCTCGCTCCTGTATTGCTTGTGTCGGTTTTCCTTGAGCTGTGTCAGAAGCTCCTTTATAAGTTGAGTCATAAGTACCTCACAGGATCTTAGTTTTTATGCCGAAGCTCTCAAATATATCTTCTCTTGCCTGACAGGGCACAGCTTCGTCAAATTCCGGAGAATATCTGCGCCCGAGCATAGCGTATTTTCCGCCTGCCATTCTGTTGTACGGCAAAAGCTCGATATAGTCAATGCCACATTCTTTCAAAAGCTCGGCTGCCGCGCGTAGGTTGTGCTCGGTATCGGTCACCGTCGGGATAAGCGGCATTCTCGTGCTGAAGCTGACGCCGCTTTTTGCAAGTGCACGGAAATTTTCAAGTATCCTCTCATTCGGTACTCCCGTGTACCTTTTGTGTCCGTCGCTGTCGATAAGCTTCAGGTCGAAAAGGAAATAGTCGCAAAGGCTCAGCGCGCGAGAAAAGACGTCGGGCGAGCAGTATCCGCAGGTCTGCAGAGCCGTGTGGAGCTCGCCGCGCAGCAAAGACAGACATTCGAATACGAATTCGCTCTGCAAAAGCGGCTCTCCGCCCGAAAAGGTAACGCCGCCGCCGTTTTTAAGAATGCGTGCGTTTTTGAGCAAACGGCGGCAAAGCCCGTCGGCTTCGATATCCTCGCCGCATACTCGCAGAAGCCCGACGGGGCAGGCGTTGATGCTCTGCTCGGTGTATATAAGTCTGCCGTCCGAGTGCTTTGCATACCGCTCACAGCTCTTGCACGAAATACAGCCGTTGGGACTTCGTACAGCTTCAAATGCGCTTGACTGACCTTCGGGATTGTGACACCACGTGCATCGCAAGGGACAGCCCTTCAAGAAGACCGTCGTGCGTATCCCCGGTCCGTCGTACACGGAAAATTCTTCAATTGAAAAAAATCTTCCCGTCATTGCCGATGCCTCCGAGTAAATTTGCTTTACAATAATATAATACAAAAATACGCTTGACAAAGCAAGAATAATTTTATATAATAATAGACAGAAGTTAAGATTTATAAAAAGGAGGTGTATCGGGGTGATAGTTCATCAGTTTACAAATTCAAAAAAGAATTTTCACTATAATTCGTATATATATTCCGGCGGAGCGGCGTGGAATGCTCACTTTCACGATAGCTATGAGCTCATATACGTAATAGACGGCGAGATAGACGTGTCACTTAACGGAAATCTGCTGACACTTGCCAAGCACGAGCTCCTTTTGCTCTCTCCGAATGCCGTGCATTCATTTGCGGTAAAGCAAGGAACGAGAATGTGGGTCGGCGTTTTTTCCTCCGATCATATCGCCGCCTTTGACAAGAAATATTCTTCGGTGCAGTTCTCCAAATTTTCGTGTGACGAGAGCACCGAAAAAATGCTATACCAAAAGCTATTCATAAACGAGAAGCCCGACAGATATCTGCGTATCGCTTATCTGTACACCGTGTGTGATGCGTGCGAGAAAAATGCCGAATATCTCAACACTCACAACGAGCAAAAATTTATGAATAGCGTGATAAGCTATATTTCGGATAATATAGACGACGATATCACTATGCAGGGGCTGGCATCACAGCTTGGATATGAGTATCATTATCTTTCCTCGCTATTCAATCAGTGCTTTTCTATGAATTTCAAAAAATTCTTGAACACATATAAGGTCGAGAAGGCGTGCGCTCTGCTCAGTGAGGGCGATCGGAGCATAGTGTCGATCTATAAGGAATGCGGATTTTCGAGTATGCGGAATTTCAACCGCGTATTCAAGGAGATCAGCGGATACACTCCGACAGAATATAAAAGAATGCAATAGGGGTAGATATAATGCTATCGATGAAAAGAAATATAGAAGAGGCTGATCTTGAGCTTACCTCGCGCCCGCTTTTTTCGGTCTCGAGTGAGAGGGTAGAGATACTCAACGAAATAAAATCGAAATATAAGGAGCTCCCGCAGCCGAAGCGTTTTGCTAAGTTTATGTCGGTGCTGCTTTCGCGCGTATCCGTGCCGCTTGAAGAGTACGATCTTATCGCGGGCAGATGCGTTTTTTGCGAGCTTGACGAAGATGGCGAAAGAATGTTTAAAGAATATATATCCTCTCCCGACTATCCGCCGAGATGCGCTATGCTCGGCTCGGGGCATTGCACGTATTCGTGGGAGGAGGTCGTGAGCGAAGGGCTCGTCGGCTTGAAGGCGCGTACTTTGCAAAGCATATCCGCGCTTGGAGAAGAAGAGAGCGACAAGAAAATATTTTTGGAGTCTGTCGTACAGATATACGACGTGATAAGCGATTATATGCTCCGCTATGCAGAGGCGGCAGAGGCGCGCGGTATGAGCGAAGTTGCCAAAAATCTGCGGGACGGCGCGACCAAGCGCCCCGACAGCTTTGCTTCGGCACTTCAGCTTTTGTGGATAATAGCATTTATCGACTGCGCGTATATCACCGCAAATCCCACGCTTACGCTCGGCAGACTTGACCGCATCCTTTATCCGCTCTACAAAAAGGATATGGAGCGCGGTGTGCTGACACGCGAGGGGGCAAAGGAGCTTATAACCGATTATTACTGCAAGCACAATCTTATAATGGGCAGGGGAGAGCATCAGGTCGGTGACGAGACCAACAGCACGACCTTTGAACGAATACTCAACTTCGACGCGCCGCAGTATCTTTTGCTTTGCGGAAGCGACAAGAACGGCGAGTGCGTGGCAAACGAGCTGAGCGAGCTTTTTGCCGAGTGCATCGTTCCTTCGTTTAAAAATCCCGTGGTCGTCGTCAGATACGTCAAGGATATGGACAAAACGCACCCGAAGCTTTGGCGAACGCTTTGCGACAAGGCGCTGGATAGCTCGGCGCTTATGTTTTACAACGACGCAAACGTTATATCTACGCTTGAGCGCATAGGACTTGGACGCGAGGACGCCTGCGAGTATGCACACTACGGCTGCAATTGGTGCTCGACGGGAGACAACGGCGCGTGGGTAGCGGGCGGTCCGGGGGCATCGAATTTCTTCTACGATCTTCCCGCAAGCGAGCGCAGAGCCATTCGCTACGAGTATCAGCGTACCAATGCCGAGCACGGCTTGGCAGAGGATCTTATGATATCGCTCCGCGAGCTTTACGCGCGCGACGGAGAGAGCGCAACGATAGACTCGCTGTACGAGATATTTCTTGCTCGCCTGTCGGATTTTATCGACAAAAAGCTTGCCCGCGTGTCGCGCGAGGTGAACCTGAGACGTCAAAGACCGTCGGCGATACTTACCTTCGGAGATTGCTTTTACACCGATTCGATAGAGAGCGGCAAGTGCTTTGCGGCGAATGCGAAATATCATTTTGAGATACAATCGATACAGATGTTCGGAACTATCGTCGACTGCCTCGTGGCGATAGATCAGCTCGTTATCCGACAGAAAAGCGTCACTCTCGGAGAGCTTATCCGCGCGGCAGATGCCGATTTTGAAGGATATGAGGAGATACTCGCTCTTTGCCGCGGAGCAGAAAAATACGGAATGGATACAGAGCTTTCGAACTACCACGCAAAAAGGCTTGCCGAAAGTGTTGCAGGGCTCGTGATAGAGAAGGACCGCCCGTATTTCGAGCGCGAAAAGCTCTTTTTGATGCCATCGATACAGAGCGACACGTGGCATCTCAAATACGGAGAGCAATACGGAGCGACGGTCGACGGAAGACGCGCGAACAAGGCGTTCTCGCAGAACACCGATCCGTCGCACGGTGCGGCGGTAAACGGACTGACGGCAATGCTAAACTCAGTCCGCAGCATTCCCTCAGATTGCGCGGTTTCGGGCGCGCTCAACGTCAGCGTTGACAAAAAACAATTCAAGGGAGATGGCGGGCACGCGCTATTTGCATCGCTTATGGCGACCTATTTTGAGCTTGGCGGTCTGCACGCGCAGGTCAGCGCAGTAGATGCAGAGGATCTGCGGGCGGCACAGCTCGATCCCGACGCGCACAGAGATATACGCGTGCGTATAACAGGCTACAGCGGAATATTCGTGGACGTTTGCAAACGTCTGCAGGACGATATAATAGAAAGATTTGATTAAAGAAAGGAACTGAACACTATGAAAAAAATACTTCTTCCCAACGGTCTGAACGTTACCGAGGTCTGTCTCGGTGCTATGAATTTCGGCACGACCACCTCAAAAGAGGACGCTTACAGAACGCTTGATATCTTTATGGATATGGGCGGAAACTTTATAGATACCTCTAACAATTACGCACATTGGCAGGGCACGGGTGACGAGAGCGAGACTCTGCTTGGCGAGTGGCTCCGCGAGCGCGGCTGTCGCGACAAGGTGATCCTTGCAACGAAGGTCGGCTTTGACAGACACGGAGAGGGCGCGGGTCTGAAGCGCGGGCAGATAGAATATTGGATAGACGAGAGCCTTCGCAAGCTCGGTACTGACTATATAGATCTTTATTACGCGCACACCGACGATATGTCGACTCCTCAGGAGGAGACGCTTGAGGCTTTCGACAGACTTATCAAAAAGGGCAAGGTACGCACGCTCGGATCGAGCAATTTCGATACCTGGAGACTTGCCGAGGCGAATATGATAGCAAAGAACAAGGGACTCACGCCATACACAGTGATGCAGCAGAGAATGACCTATCTCCATTCAAAGCCGAGCTATGCACCGCGCTACGTATTCAACGAGACGGTAAGCCGCGAGAGATTGCGCTATCTTTGCGAGAAGGATATGCCGCTCGTGACCTATTCCTGCCTTTGCAAAGGAGCGTACGAGAACGATTCGCGTATGCCCGAGGAATATGAGGGCGGCGCACGTCTTGAGTACGTACGCGAATTGGCAAAGCAGAAGGGCGTAAATCCTTCCGCGATAGTCGTTTCCTGGCTCGTAAATCTCTATAAGCTCGAGGAATATCCGAGAATAATACCGCTCTTTGCGGCTTCGGCAGATCATCTTATCGACAATCTGCGCGGTCTTGACGTAGAGCTCAGCGTGGAAGAGCTTAAGGAAATGAATTCAATTGAGTGACAGAGGATAAAGCTATGGGATACAAAAACGTACTTTTTTTGGGAAATTCCTTACTTCTCGGCATGTTTGATCTTTACGGAATGTGCTCGACCGATCCCGAGAGCGATTATGCGTATTACATAACGCGCGAGCTTAAGAAGAGAGAACCCGACTGCAAGATATCAAAGCTCCGCATATCCGCCTTTGAGGCTTGCGAGAGCACTGAGGATTTTGATGCGTGGTTCGACGCGTCAAAGCACTATTTTAAGAGCGATCTCGATCTTATATCTCTGCAGATGCTCGATAACGTGAACGACGAGAAGAGACAAGCGGCTTTTTTGTCTAACTTTCCCGAGCTTTTGCGCAGGCTTCGAGCGATGTGTCCGAATGCGCGCATAGTCTGGACTTACGGTTGGTATATGCAACCCGCGGTCTTTGATGCCGCGGCCGCTATCGCGGAGAGCTTCGGCATCGAGCGTATCGATATACGTTCGGCGCATACAAAGGAAAACGAGTCCTATTCGGGACAGTTGAGCCTTAACGGTGCGGGCGAGAAGGTGGCGGTCAGCGACGAGTGGATAACGCACCCCGGTAACGACGGAATGAGAGCGGTCGCAGATATTATGATATCCGCGATATTTAAAGGAGAGAAGAATGTATAATATAAAGTTTGAGAGCTACGTGCCCGAGCCTGACCCCGCGACACCCGACAGAATAGTTGCGGCACATTACTATGCGGCGTGGAAATACGGAGCGGCTGAGGTGCACGAGGGCTTTTGCGATCTTGCAAAGGATTTCCCCGACAGAACTCCGCTTATGGGATATTATGACGAGGAGCTTCCCGAGGTCGCCGATTGGGAGATAAAATGGGCTGTCGAGCACGGAATAAACTGCTTTATTTACTGCTGGTACAGAAAAGCGTATAATATGGGAAAGCCGATAAGCGTCGGTGATCTTCGTTGCGGTCACGGCTTGCACGAGGCACTGTTCAACGCCAAGCACCAAAAGTATATGAAATTCGCGATAATGTTCGAGGCGTCTGAGCGTTGGGGCGGGACCGACGAGGTCGATATGCTCCAAAATCTTATGCCGTTTTGGACAGAGAATTATTTCAAGCGCGGGAATTATCTGCTTATAGACAATAAGCCCGTGGTATTTGTTTACAATCAGCAGCGACTTGCCAACGAGTGCTTCAAGAGTGCCGAGAGCCAGAGGGCGACCTTTGACGCTTGCCGCGAATACGCGCGCAAAGAGGGCTTTGACGGAATGATATTTGCCGTTATGGATACCTCGCTTGACGTAGAGAAATACCGTGATGCGCTCGCGCGCGGCTACGATTTCCGTTTCGGATACAACAGCGGATACAAAGCACCCTGCGATTTTTACGAGGACGAGGACGATATAGTGCGCTCGCAGTGTGCCATTTTTAAAAAGCATCTTGAGATAGACCCTGAGCGATTTATTCCCACGCCGTCCTGCTTTTGCGACCCGACGCCGAGATTTTCACAGCGTTGGAACGATCTCGGATACGCTTTCCGCGAGTGGATGAATATATGGTATCTGAGCCCCGATAATTTCCGCAAGCTTTTGCGCGAGATGAAGCGGATCACCGACGCGCTTCCCGAGAACGCGTGGGGCAGAAGGATAATGATGATAGACAATTGGAACGAGTGGGACGAGGGACATTTCGTCGCACCGAGCCATAAGTTCGGCTTCAAATATTTGCAGGCGATACGCGAGGAGCTGACCGCACGCGACAATCTTCCCGACTACCGCACACTCGCCGATCAAGGCTTTGACGGATACAACCGCTCGTGGCCGACACCCGATTTCAAGGAGTTGTGCGAGCAAAGACTCAAAGAGAAGAAGTGAAAGAAATAAAAATGGTCTGTCACGTTTGTGACAGACCATTTTGTTATTTGTCGATATTCTGCTTTTCACGCGAGAGAGCGCGGCGGTATATATTTCTGAGATACGGTGTATTAAAGCGCAGGATCATAGTGGGGAGAGTGCTCAGTATAAAATTTACGATTGCGATGGGAAGCGCGACGGAAAAGGGACGCAAGAACGGCAAAAGCATTATCAAAAAGCCGAGGAGCGCGCCGAGCACGTGACCGAGCACACCGTAGTTCGACTCAAGCAAAAATCTTCCCACGTACTCGCTGCTCGTCGGGTCTTTGAGGCTGTCCTTGTGAAATCCCGTGAAGCAGCCGAGCTCGGGTACGTATTTTTTCCAGCTTTTTATCCTGAGCCACCTGTAAAATTTCTGTTCGCTCTTAGATACGGTAAACAGCTTTGCCTCGGGTGCAAAATAGCGTTCAGGAAGTCTTCGGGCAATAAACGCGAGAATTCCATCTACTGCGATAACTGCTATAACACCGAGCGAGGTGAACAGAAAGAGATGTAAAAATGCCGAAAACGTGTAGCTCCCGTCAAAAATAAAATTCGCAAGTGCGATAAGTATATCGGCTGAAATGATAGTTAACAGATAAAACATAAGCTCTCCTATGATCTTGAAAATATGTGAAGATTAATGGCTTACGATATGCCCTCTTTTCGCATTTGCATCGGCGAAATGCCAAAGCGCAGGATAAAACGCCGTATAAAATTAGGATAATCGGAAAAACCGCTCTCCTTGCATATTTGTGCTGCGCTGAGCGTCGAGGAAAGCACGAGTTTTTTTGCATAGTCGAAGCGTAGGCGGTCAAGAAATTCCTTGAAGGACTCGCCGACGTCGCGCTTGAATATAGCGCAAAAATAGTTTGGGGTATATCCGACGTGCGCGGCGACCTCACTAAGAGAGGGGGAGCGCCTGAAATTGCTGAGCAGATACAGAACTGCTTGCCCTACGTACGACGGTTGCTTGGGGTCGCGTCGGACGTAATCTATACTCTTGCAGAGCAGAGCGTTGAGCAGACAAGCGGAATAGGTAGGATTAGATTGATTCAGGCAAAGCTCATCGAGAAGCGCCTCGAAAAAGGCTCGGTCGCCTTCATCTACCGAAAAAGCAAGCCCGCCGTTGCTTGAGATGCATCTCGCAAGAAGCTCCTCGCTGCAGGCGCGATCCGAGAACATAACGTTGAACGCGCGGCTGTGGTCTGTCTTTACCTCGTGGAAGTTTGCGGGAGTCATAAGAAAAAACATACCTCTGCACATAGGGTAATGCTTGCCGTCTATGATATAGTCCCCGTCTCCGTCAAGCAGATATTCTATCTCGTAAAACTCGTGCCAATGTAACGAGGAATTGCCGAGTATCTCCTTTTTTGAGACGGTAAGCTCTCCGTTTTTTATGTATTTTCCCACGGTAAATCTGTCAAATCGCATCATTTTACTCCCAAAGCTAAGGGTATTTACTTTATTATAGATCAAATCGTAAAAAAAAGCAATAGTTTTATAGAAAAATACATTGAGACGTCGGAGCTTTTATGATAAAATAAAAACACCCGAAAAGGAGGTATACTATGAAAAATCTTTATCTCGTTGGAAATTCGCATATCGACCCCGTCTGGCTTTGGAGATGGCAGGACGGATATTCCGAGGTGCTCGCTACCTACCGCAGTGCGCTTGACAGAATGAAGGAGTTTCCGGATTATAAATTTACCTCCGCCTGCGCGGTGTATTACGAGTGGGTGGAGAAGACCGATCCTTCAATGTTCGAAGAGATACGCGAGCGCGTACGCGAGGGAAGATGGAATATCGTCGGCGGCTGGTATCTGCAGCCCGACTGCAATATGCCCGCAGGCGAGAGCTTTGCGCGCCACGCGCTCGTTTCACAACGTTATTTCAAGGAAAAATTCGGCGTATGTGCGAGAAGCGGATATAACGTAGATTCATTCGGACACAATGCCTCTTTGCCGAAAATACTTCGCGCGGGAGGAATGTCAAGGTACGTATTTATGCGTCCCGATGAGCGCGAGCATCCGCTCGGCTTTGACAATTTTATCTGGCGTAGTGACGATGGAAGTGAGGTGACCGCAAGCCGAATATTCTACTATGCGCTGACCGACCGCGATCTGCCGAGGATACACGAGACGGCAGACACTATAGAGCGCGACGGCGTTGAGAGAATGTCGTTTTTCGGCGTTGGAAATCACGGCGGCGGACCGAGTGCGAAAATGCTCAGTGCTATTGTGGAGAATATGCGCGAAAATTATACATTTGCATCTGTCGACGACTTCTTTGACAATAATAAAAATACCGATCTGCCGATAGTCGATACCGAGCTTCAGCATCACGCTCGCGGTTGCTACAGTACCATGTGCGAGGTCAAGGAATTAAATCGCAGATGCGAGGAAAATTTGCTTGCGGCAGAGCGTTTGTGTCTGCTCGCCAACCGACTTGTCGGCTACAGATATCCCGAAAAGAAGCTAAATAAGGTTTGGAAAAATCTATTATTCAATCAGTTCCACGACATTCTTGCAGGCTGCTCGATAGAGAGCGCGTACCGCGATGCGATATATCACTTCGGCGAGGTGATGAGCGTTACCGAGCAGGAGATAAACGGTGCTATGCAGGCAATAGCCAAAAATGTGGAAACGGCACGCGGTGAGGATCCGGGAAAGGTCAGAAAAGAGCATTTTCTCGTTTGGGAGCACGACGTGCTCGGTTCGCCCGTATTGGTATTCAATCCTCACCCCTTTGCCGTTAAAGCACCCATACGCCGCCGCACAGAATGTTCGGCAATATGCGACAGCGAGGGCAATTTTATACCCTTCCAGAAGATACGCGGCGAGGCCACCAACGGAAATTGGGATATCTACGAGGTCGAATTTATCGCGGAGTTGCCTGCATATGGTTATAAGCTCTACCGCACGCATACGAGCAAGAGCTGTGAATATGAAAAGGCTGTATTTGCTACCGAAAGCTCGCTTGAAAACTCGAAGATACGCGTGACCTTTGACAAAGCGAGCGGAGAGATAGCCGAGATAGCTTCAAAAGTCGACGGCAGAGTGATAGCTCGCGGCGGATTTGGCGCTGTGATGACCGATGAGACCGAGTGCGACACGTGGGCGCATAACAGATTTGATCTGGGTGAGATCTGCGACAGCTTTTCCGCCCCCGAATTTTCCGTGCTCGAGGAGGGAAGCGTTTGCGCTGTGCTTCGCGTTACCGTAAGAAACGACGATTGCGTGCTTATGCGTGATTACAAGCTCTATGCCGACAGTGACGAGATATGCGTTGAGCTCTGCGCAGATTTTCGCGGTAAGAACAAAGCGCTCAAGCTTTGCTTCCCCGCAAAAGACAGCGTGACCTGCGAGATACCCTTCGGTACTGTCACGCGACCGCTCTGCAACGGAGAAGAGCCCTTTGGAAAATGGTTTGCTTCTGCGGGCGTCGGTGTGGCAAACCTCGGAAAATACGGCTACGACTCGACCGCGGACAGCGTAAGACTCACCGTGCTTCGCGGCGCGATATTTGCCGACCATTACGGCATACGCGACGGACGCTACAACTATATGTCGCAGGGAATAAACAGGACCTCGTATAAGATATTCCCGTTCAGTACAAAGGCAGACGCGCACAGACGTGCCGCGCTTCTCAATTCTCCTGCGAGGGTGATAAACGCAAGTTTCCATCACGGAGAGCTTGACGAGTGCTACAGTGCAATATCGGAGTTTAGCGAAGATCTCATAGTCAGCGCAATAAAGAAGAGCGAGGACTCTGACGGAGCGTTGCTTCGAGTTTACGAAGCCGAAGGCAAGAGCGTTTCGTCAAACGCTACACTCTTTGGCAAGGAATACAGGCTTGACGTCTCTCCCTATGCTATCGAGACGGTAGACGAAGACGGAAGAAGGCTTAATTTCGTCGAGTGGGAGATATAAATAAAAGGACAGAGAACAAGGAGTGAAGCTCCAAAATTCTCTGTCCTTTCTTGTATAAAAACTTTGTGACGCTTTGAGTGCTTTGTAAAAGTGATCGCGAATGCCGTATAGGAAGACTAAAGTTCGTTATTTAACCTCAAAGTCAAACACGCGCATATCCTCGCTTCCGTGTGAGGAAAGCGGGATAAGGCGGATGCGGTCGGCGCAGATACTCAGCACGTGGCGCACGAAGCGTTGGTGATTGTCGGTCACGTGAAGTCTGCAGACCTCGCGGCCCTTGTCGTAGGCTTCGATGATATACTCCTTTACGAGTGTTGCGGGAAGCTTGAATTTGTCCTGCACGAGCGGATAATTGCAGGGCATATTGTGGTATTTTCGGTTCATATCGTTGTCAAATACGAGGCGAAGCTCGCGTATCTCGGTCGCGCGCTCAAAGACGTATTCGATAGCCTCTCCCGATCTGCCCTTCCACAGATTTTCCTCGCCGCGCTCGACACCGTTACGAACGATCTCGGCAGAGCAGTGCGCCTTGCGCGTCAGCTCGTTTATCTCGCGTTTTACGTAGGGGATATAGTGGTCGTCGTCAAGAAGCGTTTGCTGAAGCTTGCGGATATTGACCTCGCTTACGTGTACACCCTCGTCGAGTGCCTCAGCGACAGCCGTGCCGAGCGCCTGACCGAGAACGGCGCAGGTAGCCATAACTCTCGAGGACGAGAGCGCGGCGTGCGTGACGCTTATATTTCTGCCCGCAAAAACGAGATTTTCAATATTTTTCGATATCATACAGCGGAGCGGCAGACCCCACGGACTTGGCGCGGGGTGGTATATCGTCGGGTGTCCGTTGCGATAGTAAAAGCCCTCGGGAAAGTGGTCGTCCATCGACCAGCCCGCGTATGCGACTGTATCCTCAAAGCGTCCGCCCGCCTCAACGTCGTTCTGCGTGACGATATACTTGCCTATATATCGGCGGCTCTCGCGCTTGCCCGGCAAAAAGCCTATCCATTCAAGCTCCCAATTGTCAACTCCGTGGTCTCCGCGGTTCTTCATATGATCCCACACTCCGTAGCAGATCTTGAGCAGTTCGTCGCGGCATTTGTCGGTGTCGTGTATACAGTCCCACTCGCCGCCGACCTCTATCCACCAGAAATTTGTAACAGTGTCGTGGCTCGCGCAGGGAAGCTCTTCGTCGTTTTCATACACGTATGCCCACGAGGGCGGAGTGAAGCTAACCTTGTGATCGGTCTCGCGTATCTGGAAAAGACAGCTCATTCCCATCGTCTTTTTGTCGGCTACGTCAGGCGGAATACTCTCGCCAAACTCGCTCTTTGCCTCGCGCCCATAGGTGTATTCGGCGTTTGAGAGAGGCGCGAGGATAGAGTCGCCCGAGCAATCGGCAAAATATTTTGCGCTGACAGAGTGGAAGGTCTCAGCGTTCGACTGCCAAGCCTTGATACTTATTATTCTGTTGTTTTCGCAGGTCGCGTCGATGCATGTAGTGTTGAGCAAAAGAGTGATATTTTTCTCAGCCTTTGCCTTCTCATAGAGCACGCTGTCCCATATCGGATACTTTAGCGCGGGGTTCTGATAGAAGTTTTCAAGGAATATCTCCTCGATAATTCCGCTCTCGCGGTTGTCCTTTCCGTGCGCGCCGCCTATCCACATACGTATCTCGCTTGAGGCGTTGCCGCCAAGCACGGCTCTGTCCTGAACGAGCACCACCTTGATGCCGTGGCGCGCCGCGGCGATGGCACAGCAAAGCCCCGACATTCCGCCGCCGACCACGCAAAGATCAACGTCATAATTTAAAGTTCTCATCTGTTTTCCTCGATATATTTTTTTATTACCCTTGCAAAGCATCTTCCGAGCTCGATAAGACGCTCGGTACTCACCTTGTTTTCGGGTGTGCCGAAGTATGCGCTCTCAAGTGAGAATGCGAGAGTGCAATCGGGGCGCGAGTTCATAGTATATCCGAAATTCGCGCTCGGCTGATTCCACTCGGTCGAGGGTGGAAAATCGTTTTGCTTTGAATAGGACATAGAGCCTTCCGTTATCTCATTCTCAAAAATATCGGAAAATCTATCATATCTGTCAAGCTTATCGGTGCGGTTGCGAACGACGAAGATAGTATCGTTAACTCCGCCCTTGTGCCACGGGGAGTGCAGGTCAAAGCCGTAATTTACGCCGTATGTGTCGACGTGCTTCATTATCGCGCGCACCTCGGCATAGAGCGGCTCGTCCGTATAATCTCTGTTGTGGTCGTGCGGTCTGCGTGCTTTTCCCTGATCACCGTCAACTACTCCGTCGTAATCGACGAAGGGAACGAAAAGCACTCTTGAATTTGGCAGAGGCGACGAAGATAACTCGTCGATGACTCCCTCCATAACGTAGCTTCCCGTCGCTTCGCAGGCGTGGTGGCGCGAGGTGAATATAATGCTCGTCTCGCCCCCGCCAAGACAAAGGCAGGGAACACTGCGCCCCTTTTTGCTCTTGCAAAGCTCGCTGACAGCAAGGCCTTTACGTTTACAGAAGGAAGAAAAGCGGTCGGGAAGATAGAGCAGATCATGTGCGAAATATACCTTGCTTTCGTTCTCGCCAAAGCGATATGTAAAGCTGTCCCCGTCAACGCGCTCAAGCCAATGCCACTCACACAGATCGTGGCTGACGGCAGGTCCGAAGTAACCGAGACGGTCAGAGCCGAGCTTGAAGGTAAGTTCGCGTCCTTCTGCGCCCTCTACGCAGAATGCCCAATAAAACCAATCGCCCTCTGTGTCGCGAATCTCGTTTTCAAGCAATACAGTGTCGCCGCAAAGCTCGCGTACGCGGATATTTCCGCCCGTAAAAGCATTGTGTATTTTTATCATAGCTCGTACCTTTCCTGAACTGTGTCGTATCTCTCGCTTCCCGCAAACCAATTTGCATAGCGGAGTATCATCTCGCGCAGATAGGTCTCGTCAAGCGTTTTGTAAACGTCGTAGCTGTCGATAACACAGGGCAGTCCTGTCTTGTCCTTGACTGTCGTGTAGATGCTGAAGCTTTTCTTTGCTTCTATGCTTCGGTCAGCACGGCGGCTTAGCGAGAGGTGGAATACGGCATTAAATAGCGGAGTGTCAAAGTAATATCCGTCGCCGTCTATCCGTCCGTCGCACATAAGATTTCCAAGGCAGTATATCTTTAAGTATCCGTCGCTGTCTATTCCACAGCTCTGTATCAGATGCTGGTGGTGTCCGACTATGATATCTGCGCCGAATTCCTTTATTTTTTGCGAGAGAAAGAGCGAGTAAGGGTCTACCTCTCTTACGTATTGCCCGCCGTTGTGCATAACGACGATGACGTAATCCGAAGCGGCTTTTGCACGCTTTATGTCGTCCCCGAGCGCGTCGAGATAGGGCTTTACGTGCTCGTAGCCCTCGCCGCGAATATATATCTGCTCGACCTCATTTGCGATCTGCTCATAATCGTTGAGCAGATGTATCGAGCCTTCGAGCGTTTCTTCGGGCTGAGATAGATTTACCATATATTTATGCTTTAAAAATCTGTGGTGTGCAAAGGCGTTAGTACCGTAGGTGTAGTTGACAAATGCTACTCTTATTCCGTCGATCTCCCTGACGAAAACGCGGTCACGCTCCTCTTTTGTGGCGTATATACCTATAGTTTCAAATCCTCTGCGACGGCAGTTTTCAAGGGTCTTGAGTATGCCCTCCTCGTCTCTGTCCATGCAGTGATTGTTTGCCAGCGTGAGCAGATCGAAGCCGCAATCCTTGAGTGCGTCGAGATAGCTTTCTGGCGTGTTGAAGCAATATCTCTCGTGGGTGTATTTCATTTCCTCGCCCGCGATGGGGGTTTCAAGATTTCCTACGAGATAGTCGCAGTTTTTGAGCTTGCAAGCCTTGTTGAATACCGAGGAATAGTCGCCATTTGCAAGCTCGGTCATTCTCGGCGAGCACATAATGTCGCCCGTAAAGGTTATGTCAGCCATTTTTGCCTCCCTAAGATTAGTATTCACATAATGAGTGCACGTATCTCGGCTGCATCTATCTCACGCAGCTCTCTGCCGCTTTTTGCCGCAATAGCCGCCGCCGCGCCGCAAGCCTCGCCGATGCCTACGCAGATAGGCATAACGCGGAAGTTGGAATGTGCCATATGCGTGCCCGAAATATTTCTGCCCGAGAGCAGAAGTCCGTTTATCTTTTCGGGAACGAGACAGCCGTAGGGTATAGTGTAGCCGTTTTTCTGCTTGAAATTGTGCTGACAGCCGGTCGCGTCAAGTCCGGCACCCGTGATGTTGTGCACGTCAAAATTGAAGTGCGCGTCGTAGACCACGTAGTCGTCGTGCTGTACCGCATCGGATATCTCCTGCTCAGTGATCGTCTTTACGCCCTTGATGTGTCTTGTCTCGCGCACTCCCATAAGCGATGCCGAGCCGATTATATAGCATTTTTCGTAGCCGGGAACGTATT
>SVSY01000125.1 GCA_015064065.1 Oscillospiraceae bacterium | reverse complement strand
ATCTCGACTATTCTGTCGATATTGTCAGTAGCTATGTGGTATCCCTCGAAGATATGCGCCTTTGCCTTTGCTTTTTCAAGGTCGTAGTTTACTCTGCGGTAGATGACCGACTTCTGATGCTCGATATAGTGGTCGAGTATCTGCGGCAAAGAGAGGATCTTCGGCTCGTTGTTGACGAGCGCGAGCATATTTACGGCGCAGGTGTCCTCAAGCTGAGAATATTTATAGAGCTGATTGAGTATTACCTGACCGTTTGCATCACGTCTGTATTCAACTACGATACGCATACCGTTTCTGCCCGACTCGTCGCGCAGATCGGTGATACCCTCAATTCTCTTATCCTTATGCAGACCCGCGATAGCCTTACAGAGCTCGCTCTTGTTTACTCCGTAGGGTATCTCGGTAAAGATTATTCTGTGCTTGTCCTCTTCTATAGTCGCCTTCGCGCGAACCATTATACGACCGCGGCCCGTGGTATACGCCTGAATTATTCCCTGCGTGCCGTAGATAGTCGCGTAGGTCGGAAAATCGGGTCCCTTGATGTACTCCATAAGCTCAAGGACTGTCGACTCGGGGTTGTCCATTCTGTAGATGGTAGCGTCGATGACCTCGCCGAGATTATGGGGAGGAATGTTTGTAGCCATACCGACGGCAATACCCATAGCTCCGTTTACAAGGAGGTTCGGGAAGCGCGAGGGGAGCACCTTGGGCTCTTTGCGGCGGTTGTCGAAGTTAGGTACGAAATCGACGACCTCTTTTTCAAGGTCAGCCATAAGCTGATCCGAGATCTTCGCCATTCTCGCCTCGGTGTAACGGTAAGCCGCTGCTCCGTCGCCGTCGACAGAGCCGAAGTTTCCGTGTCCCTCAATAAGCGGATATCTGTAAGAGAAATCCTGCGCCATTCTTACCATAGTTCCGTAAACGGCGGAGTCACCGTGCGGATGGTAACGTCCGAGCACGTTTCCGACCGTCGTAGCGGACTTGCGGAAGGGCTTGTCGTATGTCAAATTGTCCTCGTACATAGCGTACATGATACGTCTCTGTCCCGGCTTCATTCCGTCGCGCACGTCGGGAAGTGCACGCGCCGCAATTACCGACATCGAGTATTCAATAAAGGAACGCTTTACTTCCTTTTCCATCTCTACGTCTATTATTTTTTGGTCCTTAAATTCTATGTTCTCGTTTTCCACTTTCTTTTCCTTTCGTGGTGAGTAGTTGGTTTGGGGTTAGGTTTTTTTATGTTCTTTTCTTTCGAGAAAAGAACCAAAAGAACTTGCTGCAAATAAAATTTTTTTGGAACATCAAGGTTGGTTTATGCTGTAAAAACGGCATAATGAGTAATTTTTCTAATGTAGCTTTCACGGACACTACGTACCGTGAAAGCTTTTTTGTTTTTATTATACGTTTGTGCGGCTGTTATCTTTGAAACAAATTCCCACATTTTCGGTAGGGGAGCGCCTTGGTGCTCCCGATGTCGCAAACAAATCTCATCAGCACTCACGGCTACGCACTTACAAACGACCACCCACAAATTGTAGGGGTCGGCGCCTCGACGACCCAAGGTCGCGATCAAATCACATCGGCACGTACGGCTACCATCTTTGAAACAAATTCCTGCAAACCTGTAGGGACCGGCGTCCTCGACGGTCCGATGTCGCAAACAAATCAAATCTGCACGTACGGCTACTATCTTTGATACAAATTCTCCATAATTTACACTTTTCAACAGCGGGTGTAAAAAATATTTCACACAGCCGTTTTCGCCTTCATTCCACTAAAGCGTCGACAAATTTCCTTAAAAATCGTCGGTTTTTGAGTTTTTTATTCGAGTTATCAACACACTTTTCCACAAGTTGTGGAAAACTCAACAGTGTTTTCAACTCCCTTTTTTAACCAATTTGTAATTTTCAACAGTAGTCTTATATATCAAGGTTTTCAGCAAACTTCGCGTTCTTTTCGATAAACTCACGTCTGGGCTCAACGCAATCGCCCATCAAGAGCGAGAACATCGCGTCGCACGCCATAGCGTCCTCGACCGTGACCTTGAGAAGCGTTCTCTTCTCGGGGTCCATCGTCGTCTCCCAGAGCTGCTCTGCGTCCATCTCACCAAGACCCTTATATCTGTCGGCTTCGACGTTCGCTCCCATTTCCTTGATTATCGCGTCGCGCTCCGCATCAGAGAACGCGTATCTCTCGGGTCCTTTGCCGTTTCGCTTATAGACTCTGTAGAGCGGCGGCTGTGCAAGATAGACGTGTCCGTCGTCGATAAGTCTTCGCATATGTCTGAAGAAGAAGGTCAGAAGCAAGATTCTGATGTGCGAACCGTCGACGTCGGCATCCGCCATAATGATTATCTTGCCGTAGCGGAGCTTTTCAATGTCGAAATCCTCACCTATTCCGCAGCCGAGAGCCTGAATTATCGGTATGAGCGAGGGGTTTGAATAGACCTTATCAAGTCTGTTCTTCTCAACGTTGAGGACCTTACCGCGAAGCGGAAGTATAGCCTGAAATCTGCTGTCTCGTCCGCTCTTTGCCGAGCCTCCTGCCGAGTCTCCCTCGACGAGATATACCTCGGTGAGCTCAACGTTCTTTTCCTGACAGTCGGCAAGCTTGCCGGGCAGAGTCGAGCCCTCAAGCAGACCCTTGCGGCGAGTCAGCTCTCTTGCCTTTCTTGCCGCCTCTCTTGCGCGCGATGCCGCGAGTGCCTTGTCGAGTATAGCCTTTGCGACTGCGGGATTTTCTTCAAAATACTCACCGAGCTTTGCAACGACGGTATTTTCGACCAGAGTTCTTATCTCGGAGTTACCAAGCTTTGCCTTTGTCTGCGACTCGAACTGCGCGTTCTCAAGCTTTACGCTGACTATCGCGCATATACCCTCTCTGACGTCCTCGCCCGAAAGGTTCTTGTCGCTGTCCTTAAGTATTCCCGCCTTGCGCGCGTAATCGTTGAGCACCTTCGTAAGACCCGATTTGAATCCCGTCTCGTGCATACCGCCCTCGATGGTATTCATATTGTTCGCGAAGGTCATTACCGTCTCGTTGTAGCTATCGTTATACTGAAGCGCGATCTCGGCTACGCTTGAGCCCTTCTCGCCCTTCATATAGATTACCTCAGGGTGAACGAGCTCGCACAGCTTCTGCTCGTTGAGATAGCTTACGAAGCTTCTTATACCGCCTTCGAAGTGGAACTCGGTCTCGATATATTCTTCCTCGTCTTCGGCTCTCTCGTCGCGAAGAACTATTCTTATACCGCCGTTTAAGAACGCCTGCTCGCGCATACGGTTCGCGAGTATCTCATATTCGAATACCGTCTCCTCGAAGATCGTCGAGTCGGGCTTAAATGTGACCTTTACGCCGTGAGGACGCTCGGGATATTCTCCCTCGTCCTTAAACGCTCTGACAACACGTCCCTTTTCAAAGCGCTCGGTGTATCTTCTGCCCTCGTAGCAGTCGTCGAGCTCTACCCATTCGGAGAGCGCGTTTACGACCGACGCGCCGACTCCGTGAAGTCCGCCCGCGATCTTATATCCGCCGCCGCCGAATTTACCGCCCGCGTGAAGTATCGTGTACACTACCTCGGGGGTAGGTATTCCTTGCTTAGGGTGTATAGCGGCGGGAATTCCGCGTCCGTTGTCCTCGACCGTCACGCTGTTGCCCTTGTTGATGGTAACTACGATCTTGTCGCAGTAGCCTGCAAGAGCCTCGTCGATAGAGTTGTCGACGATCTCATATACAAGATGGTGAAGACCGCGGATAGAGGTCGTACCGATGTACATACCGGGACGCTTTCTTACCGCTTCAAGTCCTTCAAGTACTTGTATTTGGTTTTCATCATATACCTGATGAGTGTTGTTTTCCATTCTTTTTTAACCTCTTAGTTAGTTTGTTAGTTAGTTTGTGTTAGGTTTTGTTTTTCGCGACTTTCTTTCGGAGAAAGTCGCCCAAAGAACTTGCTGCAAAGAAGTTCTTTTTAGAACATCAAGGTTGGTTTATGCGGATTTAATGGCATAAAGAGTAATTTTTCTAAGGAAGCTTTCTCGGACACCTCATCGGTACCGAGAAAGCTTTTTATTTTATTGTATTGCCGACACAGTCATTGAAAGTTTTGGTCAAGCTTTTTACGGCTACTCACATTCGCCGCACTATCCCTCCATCCGTCATCCTGAGCGAGCAAAGCGAGTCGAACTTTTGGAAGGAGGAGCGATAATATAGCGACTCCGCACAAAAGCGAAAATCGTCAAGACGATTTTCGGGATCTACTATGCGGTTTTATGTAACCTTTTTGCATAAAAGTAACTTTTGAATTACAACGGCTTTACATCTAACCTCTT
>SVSY01000124.1 GCA_015064065.1 Oscillospiraceae bacterium | reverse complement strand
CCGTATACCTTGACGGCAAGTATATCGGTTGCGTATGCCGAGGTCAGAAGCATTCCGAGATCTCCTTTAGAATTCCCAAGGAGGGCTGCGAGCTTTCAGTATTGGTAGAAAATCTTGGTCGGGTTGGATACGGATATGCTATGTACGACAGAAAAGGAATTCTCGGATGTATGCATTTTGATATCCAAAATCCCGACGGAAGCTACCTTTGGAATTATGCGCAGGTGATGGGTTTTAAGACCGAAGCTCTCCCCTTGTCCGACATCAGCGCGCTGAAATATCAAGCGCCCGATGAAAAGACCGTAAAAAACGGCGAGCCTTGCTTCTGGCGCGGAAGATTCAAGGCTGAGGCAAATGTTGACACCTTTATAGATATGATAGGGTGGAAAAAGGGATGCGTGTTCATCAACGGTTTCAATGTGGGTAAATATTGGAACATCGGCTCGGCACGTACTCTTTACGTCCCGGGGGAGCTTCTTGGTGAGGATAATATTATTGAGATATTCGAAATACATTCGCCGAATGATACCCGAAGCGTGAAACTGATAGATCATTCTCTTCTTTGCGAAACTCCATTAGATCCTAACGAGACAGATTTTCTGCTTTTGTAAAAACAATAGAAAATCAGCTCAAAAGGAAAAGCATCTGCGTATCTGCAAAGATGACCATATAAATAAGATGTGATAATAAACAGTCACGCGTCGGCTCCACCAAACAAAAAAGCCCTTCGGGGCTTTTTTTGATTTGGTTGACCCTTTTAATGAGGGGAATTGAACGCAGTGAGCAAAACAACCCTGTGAGTTGTTTTGCGAACGGTGACCGAAGATTTTTGCGAGATGTTTCCTCAGATAATGTCCAAAACATCAAACAAAAAGATTGCAAAAGAGTCATTTTTGTGCTATAATATACGCGGCATAACCACTATTTCAGGAGCAAACAGCATGAAAAATATCTCTTTTAACAAACTTTCACAAATTGCAAACAGCATATCATCTCTGCAAAAAGAACCTGTGTATTACAGCGGAGATGATACGTTTGTTATGAATATAGAAAACGCATCTTATGACGACTATCTGAGGGTGATAGCTCAGATCAAGGAAAGCGATACGTCATTCACATACTCGAACACCATAAATCAAAACGAGTTTTTCTGGGCGCAAAAACAGAGCGGATACGAGGGCGCTTATTATATTCCTTCCGCACGTCAGGTCAGAATGGTCAAGCGCTTATACGGAGAACTCGTCCCCCCCTCTCTTACCCAAAAAGAGTCTTTCGGGCGCACTAAAAAGCTTATTCAGCTCTGCCCCGACGATAAGGCAAGTAATTTCGGTATGGGATATATCCTGTGTCTTGGCGAAGGTCATTTTATAATTTACGATGGCAACGGCGACTCGGGAGATATGGCAGGCAAAATATATAACTATCTTATAGAAAACACTCCCGAAGGACAGCTACCGATCATAGACGCTTGGGTAGTTACTCACGTGCATTGGGACCACGTGACCGCCATGCTCGATTTTGCAAAAAGATATGCCGACAAGGTAGAATTAAAGAACATTCTGGCAAACTTCCCCGCTCTGCATAATCTTTATATTAAAGAGCGAGGACCAAACACAGACTTTTATGCTTTCTGGTGGCCCGAGATACTTCGACGCTTTCCGACAGCTCGCGTCTGGAAGCTGCATACCGGTCAACGTTTCAGTGTTGGCGACGTAACTATAGAGGTCCTTCTGACACACGAGGATGTTTATCCCGCCACAATGTATCCCAATGACTCCTCTACCGTCACGATGATGTACGTCAATGGGCAGAAGATCTTTTTCTCGGCAGATATAGAATATGACACGCCCTGCAAGCTTATCCACGATATGTACGGCTCTTATCTGAAAAGCGATTATTATCAGGTAGCTCATCACGGTTGGAACAGCGAAGCGCTGTATTTTTACGACGACGTGGATGCGCCGAACATTCTTTGGCCTGTCCGCTATCGGTATTGGGATATGATACAGCAGTTCAAATCCACCCAGCGTCTTACCGAGGAGCTAAACTCCGGAAAGAGAAATTTCTTTATGACTATAGATGAAGATGCTATCATCGAGCTTTGAGCTAAAAAACAGCTCCGAACAGTTTATCAAAACTGCTCGGAGCTGTTTATTTATTTTGATCACTCAACGTCAAACTCGATTGCCGCGATGCTTGCCTTGGGAAGAACAAAAGTCTTTGCGGGGTCAAGCTCAATTGTAACGGGAACGACCGTTTCGGGTGCGTCAAAGGTATTGTGCGCGTGCATATCCTCGTGAGTAAGCAGAGTCATTCTGCCCTTCGTGCCGAGTGCTACGCCAACGCCCTCAAGCGAGAGCTCTGCGTCCTCGGTGCAGGAAAGATTTGCAAGAGTTATAAGCATCTTACCGTCCTTTACCGATGCAGAAACGCTTACCGAGCTTGCAAGATCGTCGTTATCGGTAATGACCGTCTCTATCGCCTCGGCGCCCTGATGGCCCTTGTACATATCGAATACGTGATATGTGGGGGTAACTATGCAATGCTCACCGCCCGCCAGGAAGAGCGCGTGAAGATTGTTGCAAAGCTGTGCGACGTTTGCCATTCTGACCTTGTCGCAGTGGTTGTTGAATATGTTCAGCGTCAATGCCGAAACGACGGCGTCACGTATCGTGCTCTGCTGCTCGAAGAGGTTGTAGCCCTTGCTCGGACCCGATCCTTCGGGATGCCAACAGCCCCACTCGTCAACGATGAGCTTGAGCTCGTTTTGCTTTCCGTGAGCGCAGATTATGCTCCAATTTCGGAGAATTATCTCCTCCATCTTATTTGCCTGAACCATCATCTTATCCCACTCTTCGTTGCTGAAGGTAAGCGGGTCGCCCGCCTGTCCGCAATAATAATGCATTGCAAATCCCGTCGTTTTGTTGTCGATGTTAGGGACTGTGCCGAGCGTCCAATCGTATTTTGCACCGTCAGAGCCGCAAGCGTAAAGCTCAACGTCGTGGGAAGCGTTCTGCATAATTGTGGCAAATCTGCGGCACTCGTCTGCGTAAAATTCGGGGCGCATATGTCCGCCGCCGCCCCAGTTTTCGTTTCCTACACCCCAGAAAGGAATGTCGAAGGGCTCGGGATGTCCGTTCTTCTCGCGTTCAAGAGCAAGCGTCGTGCTTCCCTTGGGAGAGAGACAGTAATCCATCCAATTGCGTATATGAAGCGGTGTCACCGAGGTAAGATTAGCCGCAAAATATCCCTTTGCGCCAACCATTTCGCAAAAATCCATAAATTCGTGCGTTCCGACCTCGTTAGGCTCGTTTCTGCCGTCGTGATAGTTCCACCAATTTATGCGCGTAGGGCGGTCCTCTCCGATACCGTCGCGCCAATCGTATGCCTCAGCGTAGCAGCCGCCCGGCCAGCGAAGCACGGGAGGGTTTATAGCCTTGAACTTTTCGATGATATCCTTTCTGAAGCCGCGTACGTTGGGTATCTTTGAATCCTTTCCGACCCAAAGTCCGTCGTAAAAAACACCTCCGATATGCTCGGAAAAATGTCCGTATATTTCGGGCGCGATAGTGCCCTTTTTCTTGGGATAAACCAAATATAATTTCTTCATTTTTCCGCCTCCTCGCGTATATTATAACAATATTGTACATTAAAATCCCCAATAAGTCAAGGCGGTTTTTGAGATAAAGTTAGACAATAGTTATCATATTATAGAAAATACTTTGCACAAGCGGCAAGCCGCTACCCCTCGGTATTTTCTTGCCGCAACCACTCGCTTATATCTTTACAAACGACAAAATTTATGGTATAATTTACTCACCTGGACAAAGGTAACGAACATCTTGTGATACGGAGGCCGTAATGAAGGAAATAATAGGGAGATTTGAAAAGCTGCTTTGGGAAGAAAGCATTCCCTACGAGAGCTCTGCCGAAGAGCTGTATCAGGCGCTTGAAGAAGCAGATGCTTCGGGCACGTGGTATTGGAAGGACATAGATTATACCAACCAATTGAAATCCTTTTGGCCTGCGGCAAAGCACTACGAGCGTATGCACGTTATTTTGAACGGCTTTGGCAGGTCTCGGTTGTCAGAGGACGGCGAGTATGCCAAAAAAATGATCGGCACTTTGAAATATTGGCTGGCAAACGATTTCCAAAACCCTAATTGGTGGCACAATCAGATAGGCACACCGCAGGGCATCGGCGACGTTGCCATCAGAATGTATTCAGTCTTGGGTATCGATACGCTCGGGCAAGTGGCAGACCTTGTCTCAAGGGGCTCGATGCTAAAAAACAAGAGTATTTCTGAAGAATGGACGGGCGCAAACTTTATGT
>SVSY01000007.1 GCA_015064065.1 Oscillospiraceae bacterium | reverse complement strand
ACTATCTGGCACGATATCGACTATATGTTTATCGATTGCCCTCCCGGAACGGGTGACGTTCCGCTCA
This sequence comes from Oscillospiraceae bacterium, assembly GCA_015064065.1. Taxonomy (GTDB): domain Bacteria; phylum Bacillota; class Clostridia; order Oscillospirales; family CAG-272; genus HGM12713. The sequence goes on along the minus strand of SVSY01000007.1, from coordinate 33,287 downwards.
CCATCTTCCAGTCTATTCCGATCGACGGTATCGTTATCGTAAGCAGCCCTCAGGAGCTCGTTTCGATGATAGTTGCCAAGGCGGCTAATATGGCAGAGATGATGAACGTTCCGGTCTACGGTCTCGTTGAGAATATGAGCTACGTCAAGTGTCCCGATTGCGGCAAGGAGATCAAGGTATTCGGCGAGAGCCATATCGACGAGGTAGCAGAGAAGTTTGGATACGACCTTCTCGCTCGTATTCCTATGGATCCCAAGCTCACAGCGCTTGTTGACAAGGGCTGGATCGAGATGATGGACAACGACTATCTCGAGACCGCGGCAGAGATCATTGTAAACAGAACGCAGAAGAAGCTTTAATTTTATAACCATAAACGTTCGAGAGGGCAGTGGAGTTGAAAAAATACCGAATCATCATTTATACCGTATTATCAATATTCACTGTCCTTTTGTCGTTTGCGATATTCTGCAATCGCTTGGTGATATGGACCGCCGATAGAAGCGAGATACACGACTGCGACGCATATTCGTTCGAAGATAAAAAATACGACTGTATCCTCGTTTTAGGTGCGGGTGTAAAGGCTGACGGAACACCATCGCATATGCTTGAGGACAGACTTCGCGGTGCGGTAGCTCTTTACCGCGAGGGAGTGTCGGACCTTATACTGCTCAGCGGTGACAATTCGGGAGAGGATTACGATGAGGTCTCTGCAATGGAGCGATATTGCATAGATGCGGGAGTTCCGCGTGAAGCTATCAGGCGTGACGATATCGGATTTTCCACCTACGAGAGCGCATACAATACGGCAAATGCGGGATATAGCAACGTAATAGTCGTAACGCAGAGATATCACCTTTACCGAGCTATGTATATTCTCGAAGGAATGGGTGTGCGGGCGGAAGGCTTTGCCGCAAACTACAGAGAATATTTTCTGCAGTCAAAGAGAGAGCTTCGCGAGTATGCCGCAAGATGTAAGGATCTTTTGTTGCTTGCGCTTTACTAAAAAGAAAAGGCGGCAAACGCCGCCCGATAATTATTTTATTTTGACGGAAAATAGTTGCAGGTTATGGGGAGCTCAAGAAAGTCCTCGTTTCCTTTGCCGATGCTGATGCTCTCGAAATCGGCAGTGCTTTTTTCGTACAGCACCCGACACATATTTTTAACACCCTCAAATGCATAGTCGTCTATGACCTTTACGTTGGGGTCGAGCAGATAATTTTCGCCTATGCGCGAGGCGGGGCAGCATATAAGACGCTGTTTGTTTTTTGAGTAAAGGATGCCGCCCGATGACGAATAGATCTCGTTGTCGCTCTCGACGGATATTATGACTAGCGAGGAACAGCCTCTGAACACACCTACACCTATGGTGGTCACACTTTCGGGAATGCTGATCGAAACTAAATGCTTGCAGTTCTCAAATGCGCCGTTGCCAATGCCGACCACGCGGTCACCCGAAGGACTTTTTGAGGGTATCACTATTTCGCTGTCTTTACAGCTTCCGATTCCCATCACAAGACAGTTACCATCGCCAATGCTTTGATATTCAAGAGCGTTATTGGTTGAATATATATCTTTGCTCTCTTCGAACATAAACTGTCCTTCATTTGTTTCTTTGATATCGTTTTGTTTTTTATCACGACCGTTTCCGTATAGAAGCACAGTACTTACAGCCACGGACAGTACGGTTATGGGAATACATATAAATACCGCAAGACGTTCTTTTGATATAGCATTTTCGCTTAAACGTTTTAAAAGGCTTTTGAGTTTTTCTAATAATTTTTTCATTTTTTCTATCCTTTTTAACAGAATTTGACTACGGTTATATATTAACACAATTGGAAGAAAATGTCAATTGTTATTTATCGACAGCTTTAGCCTAAAAAGCAGATATTACTACAGAAAAATACTTTTTACTTTTATTTAATTTTGAAATCGACGCAAAACGCGTGAAAATATAATTACAGATTAGGGAGCATAATGGGCTTAACAATAGGAAAAACAAACTTGAAGCACGGCTTGATGCTTGCCCCGATGGCAGGGGTCACCGATAAGACCTTCAGGAGAATATGTAAGGCTCACGGAGCTGAATATACGGTGAGTGAAATGGTTTCCGCCAAAGCGCTTTGCTATGAGCAGAGATCAAAGAAAAAGGATAATCCTTCATCGCAAAGCTCGGCGCTCGCGGCGGTCTTTTGCGAGGATCTTCCGATGGGAGTGCAGATATTCGGACACGAGCCCGAATTTATGGCAGAGGCGGCAAGAATGCTTGCAAGCGGTGAATATAACGGATGTCGCTCGGACACAGTGCCGACGGCTATTGATATAAATATGGGCTGCCCCGTTCGCAAGGTCACTGCAAACGGCGAGGGAAGCGCGCTTATGAAGACTCCCAAGCTTGCGGCAGAGATCGCGAGAGCCGTCTGCAAGGCGGTGGATATTCCCGTCACGGTAAAGATCCGCGCAGGTTGGGACGCTCAAAGCGTAAATGCTCTTGAGGTCGCAAAATATCTTGAAGACGCGGGCGCTTCTATGATATGCGTTCACGCACGAACGAGAAATCAATTCTATATGCCGGGCATCGACCTTGACGTAATAGCACGTGTCAAAGAGGCACTTTCGGTCGCGGTCGTTGGAAACGGAGATATATATACTGTCTCGGATGCAAAAAAGATGCTTGAATATACGGGTTGTGACGGCATTATGATAGGGCGCGGTGCAACGGGAAATCCGTGGATATTTGAAGAGCTGACAGCCGATTTTGAAGGCAGAGAATTCGTCGCTCCGTCTTATGAAGAGAGAATAGCTCTTGCTAAGCTGCAGCTTAAAATTATGATAGCCGAGCGAGGTGAGCGTGCAGGCTTTGCAGAAGGAAAAAAACATATGGCGTGGTATATCAACGGAATGCGCTCAAGTGCAGCGGCAAGAAACGAGATAATGTGTGCGACCACGCCCGACGAGGTAAGCACTATATTTGAGCGACTGCTTGCCGAGCAGGAAGAATAACCGTCAAGAAGGAGAAAATGCGAGATATGCACGTAGCAATAATTTCACAGCGCAAAGAGTTCTCGCGTTTTTTCGAGCTTGAAGCGTTCAATTTTGGCTCTCGGGTCACTGTATTCAACGAAAGCAATGCGGATCTTTCTGGATTTGATCTTTGTATCATAGATGCCAGAATGGATATTGCTATAACCGACCCACACACAACGACTGTCGTCGTTGGTGATGATAACGTCGGCGAGAATTTTGAAGAAGTGATACGTATGCCGTATCCGACCTCTCTGGGAGAGCTTCAGCATCTTTATATGAGCATAATGCTCGGTAAAGACGGCAACGAGATAGTACTGGATGCCGATGAAGAGGAAAAAATATACTTTTACAGAGTGCAAAACGGTCTGATAAGCTATTGCGGCGAGGAGATACGGCTTTCCGAATACGAAGCCAAGCTTCTCGAGCGTTTATGCCGCTCTGCTAAAACCCCCGTGCGTCGGGAGGAGCTCAATGCTTTACTTGGGGCAGAAAGCGGAAATATAGCGGACGTTTATATATGCAAGCTGAGAAAAAAGCTTGAGACTCTCAATTCAAGAAAGATAATATTTACTGTGCGCGGTCAGGGATATAAGATAGTGACCGATATGGAATGGAAATAACGATATGATATTGATAATAGCAGAAAAGCCGAGTCTTGGACGAAATATCGCGGCGGGGCTTGGTGAATTTCGCCGACGTGACGGATATCTCGAGGGTAAGGACTGTATAATCAGCTGGGCTTTCGGACATCTGTTTTCGCTTTCGGACATTGAACATTATAACCCACGTCCCGAAGGCGAACGCGGTTGGACTATGAAAAATTTGCCCTGCTTTCCAAGCGAATTTTCTTATGAGCTTCGCAGATCGGATGGAAAGGGCGGTGTTGACGAGGGAGTCGTAAAACAGTATAAAACTATAGAGATGCTCTGTAATCGCGAGGACGTCGACCTTATAGTAAACGCGGGAGACGCAGATCGCGAAGGAGAGATAATAGTCCGTACGTGTGTCAACAAGGCACTGCGTTCTCCAAAGCCACAAAAACGCCTTTGGCTGCCCGACCAAACACCCGAGACAGTGCGCGCGGCGTTTAATGATATGAAGGACGAGGTCGAATACGATGACCTCGCAAACGAGGGCTACGCACGAACATATATAGATTGGCTGTACGGTGTAAACCTTACGCGACTTGCGACTCTTCGTACCGGAACGCTTTTAAGAGTGGGACGAGTTATAGTGCCTATAGTGAGAGCGATATATGAGCGCGATATGGCTATAAAAAATTTCGTGCCTGAAAAGTATTACTCGATTGCAAGTAAGGAAGAGACAAACGGTGAAGTTGTAGAGTTGCAAAGCAGATTGAAATTTGATGCAAAGGAGCAGGAAAGGGCTTTGTCGAAATGTGCCGAATATAATGCGCAGACAGCCACAGTCAGCTCGGTCAAGCGAAAGAAGGATACGCTCTCACCGGGCAAGCTCTATTCGCTATCAAAGCTTCAGAACGTTCTCGGTAAAAAATTCAAAATGTCTATGGCACAGAGCCTTGAAATAGTGCAAAAGCTTTACGAAGAAGGATTTCTGACCTACCCGAGAACGAATTCCGAATATCTTGCAACAGCGGAAAAGTCAAAGGTCAAAAAGATACTTGAAAATTGCTCAAAGCTCGGATATCCCGTTGTCTTCAAGGATAAAAAGACTATCTTCGACGACTCTAAGATAGAGTCGCACTCGGCAATAACTCCGACCTATAAGATACCCGATAAGAACCGTCTCAGCGAAGCCGAGATGCAGGTGTACTCAACGGTATTCAGACGCTTTATAGCAGTATTCTGCGCGGAAGATTGCCTTGCCGAAAAGGTGGAGATAACGGTCGACGTAGGTGAGCTCGAGAGCTTTGTTCTCAAGGGAATGACAATAAAAGAAAAGGGATGGATGAAATATGACGACGCTTCGCAAAAGGATAAGATACTGCCCGACTTAAAAAAAGGTGACGTGGTAAATATCAATTTTGCGCCGGTCGAAAAGGAGACCTCACCACCCAAACACTACACGATAGAAACCCTTAATAATTATCTTAAAAATCCCTTCCGTGAGGAGAAAGCGATGGCAGAGGACACCGTGGGGGCTGACGATGCCGAAGAATACCGCGCTATGTTCGAGGGCGTTGAGCTCGGAACGGAAGCAACGCGCACGGGCATAATTGATAACGCGCGAAAGAGCGGCTATATCGAACTGAAAAAAGACGTCTATACTATCCTACCCGACGGGATATATCTTGTGGAGAGTCTTGAACGAATGAATATCAATATGGATAAATTCAAGACCTCGGAGATGGGCAGAGCACTCAAGCGTGTATTTCGAGGCGAAGCTGCCGTATCAGACACGGTTGCTCTTGCGGTCGACGAGATATCGAGATATTTCAGCTCACGACCCGATCTTCCGCTTGAGGAGGATACCGATACGGGATTTTTCGGAGACGTTGTCGGCAAATGTCCGCTTTGTTCGGGAGAGGTAAGACGAAATAAATTCGGCTACGGCTGTGCGAATTATAAGCAGGGTTGTAAATTCAGGGTAGGCGCTTACATATGCAACAGAGCTATATCGAAGCGCAACGTTGAGCTTATGCTTCAAAGCGGTCGAACGTCGGTGATAAAGGGCTTTGTTTCTGCCCGTACGGGCAAGAGCTTTGATGCTGCCCTCAAAATAGAGGGCGAAAAATGTGTTTTTGATTTTTAACGATCATAAATTTTGGAGGAAAAGTTATGCAAAAAAAGAGTGTCAGAATTTTAATAGCTGCAATAGTTACGGCAGTAGTAGCGTGTCTTTATTTTTACGTTACGCTTCCTGCGTTGAACGTATTCAGCGAGGCATTTTGGATATTTATAACGCTTATGGCAATATGCTTTGGCGTTGTATACGTGCTTTTGAGCGTGCGTGCAGGCTACGTTAACCTTAAAAACGGAAAGAAGAGTAGAAATATATTCGGCTTTGAGGGTGCGATAGTCGTTAAGATAGTAGCGGCTGTTGCGGCTATCCCCGTGATAGTTGTGGTAGTGGGTAATATCATATCCTCTACGTTCTTTAACGCACAAGCATATTCCGAAATTATAACCGTTTCGGAGGCTGTCTTTGAAGATGATATGCCTGAGACCGACGTCGTCAGCAACATCGCTCTTATGGATACACAGACTGCGCAGAAGCTCGGCGACAGAACTCTCGGTGCGCTCTCCAACGTGGTATCGCAGTACGAGATAAGCCCCAACTATAAGCAGATAAACTATAAGCAGACCCCTCAGAAGATATCCAACCTTGAGTATGCGGATTTCTTCAAGTGGCTCTCCAACAAGGACAAGGGTATTCCCGGATACGTAATGGTAGACCCAGTTAACGTTACCGATGCGAAGTATATCGAGCTCGAAAAGCCTATGAAGTACGCTGACAGCGCATTCTTCGGTGAGGATCTTCACAGAGCGCTCAGAATGAAATATCCCACGAAGATATTCGGGTCATATTCCTTTGAGATAGACGATGCCGGAAATCCCCATTATATCGTTTCCTGTATGAAGCCCAAAATAATGCTCTTCGGTGCGCTCGACGTTGAAGAGGTCATCGTATTCAACCCCGTTGACGGTTCGTCAGAGCTCTATGAGCTCGGCAGCGTTCCTTCTTGGGTGGATAACGTATTTACGGGAGAACTCGCGTCTCAGAAGTACGACTGGTACGGAACTCTCAAGAACGGATTTTGGAACAGCGTTATAGGAAATAAGGATTGCAAGGTCACTACAGACGATTTCGGATATATCGTTATTGAAGATGACGTATGGTTCTTTACGGGAGTTACCTCTGTAACAAGCGATGAAAGTAATATCGGATTTATTATAAGCAACGCGAGAACAGGCGAATACAAGTTCTACTCGGTAATAGGAGCAGAGGAGTATTCTGCTATGGCGGCGGCTGAAGGTGAAGTTCAGGAAAAGAGATATGTGGCTTCTTTCCCGTCGCTTATCAACGTTGCGGGCGAGGCTACCTATATTATGGTACTGAAGGACGATGCGGGACTCGTTAAGCTTTACGCTCTCGTAAACGTTGAAAAATATACCATCGTTGCCACGGGAGAGTCGCAGACAGAGGCAAAGCAGGCGTATATCGAAAAGCTCAAAAAGGACGGGGATATAGTTATAGAGGACGATACTCCTGACGTCGAAGCAAAGAAGGCTACCGTTACGGTAAGTGATATGAGATTTGTCAACGTTTCGGGAGAGAGCGTTCTTTACGTTACCGGCAGCGACGGATACCTCTACAAGCAGACCGTTGCTAAGGACGAGAGAGTGATGCTCATAGCACTCGGCGATAAGCTTGAGATAGAGTACGCAGAGAGCCAGATCGGCGAGATCAGACAGATAATTGCGTGGAAGATCATTCCTGCTGCTGACGGAACGGTGAGCGAATGAATAAAAACGAGATAATGAGATACGTCGACCACACGCTTCTGCTTCAGGGAGCGACGTGGGAGGATATAAAAGTAATATGCGATGACGCAGTAAAATACTCTACGGCATCGGTATGTATCCCGCCGTCCTACGTTAAGAGAGCCGCGGAATACCTTGATGGCAAAGTGCCCGTGTGCACCGTGATAGGCTTTCCGAACGGCTACAATACGACGGCTGTAAAATGCGCAGAGACGGCAGATGCTATCGAAAACGGCGCAGACGAGATAGATATGGTAATAAATATCGGAGATCTTAAGAGCGGCAGATACGAACAAATACTTGAAGAGATCAAAAGCATCAAAGCGGTATGCGGTGAGAAGATATTGAAGGTGATCATCGAGACCTGCTTGCTTACAGACGAAGAAAAGGTGCGTATGTGCAGAATAGTGACGGAGGCAGGAGCTGATTTTATAAAGACTTCTACGGGCTTTTCAAGTGCCGGAGCAACCTTCGAGGATATAAAGCTTTTTGCCGATAACGTAGGCGAAAAGGTTCAGATAAAGGCGGCAGGAGGAATAAAGAGCTTTGCCGACGCAGAAAGATTTCTCTTCCTTGGCGCAACGCGACTCGGTACGAGCCGTTTGATAACTTTGCTAAAAGGCGAGGAAGGAAAGAGCAATTACTGATATGCCGAGATTTTTTGTAAGACAGGAAAGAGTTTTTGACGGACTCGTATCAATAATAGGGGAGGATGCGCATCATATTGCGCGTTCTCTTCGAATGGCGATAGGAGACGCATTGACGGTATGCGATATGCAGGGGAACGAGTATTCCTGCACTATAGAATCCTTCGATGAGGATAAAGAGGTAGTGGCACGGATACTCAGTGTCGCACATTCGGAAAACGAGCCCAAAATATTTATCAAGCTTTATCAGGCTCTGCCTAAGGGCGATAAGCTTGATACTATAATACAAAAGGCGGTTGAGTGCGGAGCGTCGCAGATAATACCGTTCCAAAGCGAACGCTGTGTCGTTAAGATAAAGAACGAGGCGGAGGACAGAAAGAACGATCGCAGACAGAGAATTGCTGCGGAGGCGGCAAAGCAGTGCGGAAGAAGCGTTATTCCCGAGGTCTGCGCGGCGCTATCCTTTAATGAGGCAATTGCAGGCGCGCTTGAAAGTGAGCTGTGTCTGTTTTGCTATGAGGGCGACGGCACAAAAGGGCTTGGCGAGATATTGCGCGAGTACGGCGAGCTGCCTAAAAGCATTTCCGTGGTTATAGGAAGCGAAGGCGGCTTTTCGCAAAACGAGGTAAAAAAAGCCAAAGACGCAGGTGCGGTGCTGACGGGACTTGGAAAGAGAATACTCCGTACGGAGACGGCTTCAGGCTTCGTTTTGGCGTGTCTTGTGTGTGCAAGTGAGCTCTGAAACGGTAAATTTCGGGTTTTGAAAAATAACATTATTCATATAATATTTACAAAAAAAGTTCTGAAATTTATAAAAAATATTAAAAAGACTATTGAAAAATCACAAAAATGGGTGTATAATATAGGTTAGTATGTACAATAGATATCCAATACAACATTTACGAGGTTGAAGATATGTCAAACAGATTGTTCCAGGGTGTTATTTATCAGATGAAGGATGCTTTCGACCGTGTTATAGGCGTTGTTGACGAAAACGGCGTCGTAATATCCTGCTCGGAGCTCGGAAAAATGGGAGACGTACGTCAAGGTGTTTACGAGGAGTTGACCTTCTCTCCCGAATTCGTAGCTGTCGGCGGATATACCTATAGGTATATGGGCACGGGTACGAAGAGTGAATATCTTGTTTTCGTCGAGGGTGAAGATAAGATGGCAGAGAAGATGTCGAAGCTTCTCGCGGTCTCTCTTGGAAATATCAAGAGTCTTTACGATGAAAAGTATGATAAGGGTTCGTTTATTAAGAATATAATTCTTGATAATATTCTTCCCAGCGATATATACATAAAGTCTAAGGAGCTCCATTTCAATATTGAGGAGTCAAGAGCTGTATTTCTTATTAAATTCCTTAATAAGACCGATATGATGCCCTTTGAGATGCTTCAGAATATGTTTCCCGATAAATCTCACGACTACGTTATCAGCGTAGGAGAGAGCGATATCGTTCTTGTAAAGGAGCTCAAGGAAGGAATAGATATTCGAGAAGTAGAAAAGATGGCTGTCAATATTGCAGATACCATTTCGACTGAATTCTATACAAAGGTGGCTATCGGTATATCTACCGTCGTTGATAATATTAAGGATCTTGCTAAGGCATATCAGGAGGCACAGGTAGCACTTGAGGTCGGCAAGGTGTTTGAGACCGAAAAGAATATAATCAGCTATGAAAATCTCGGTATAGGAAGACTTATATACCAGTTGCCGACAACTCTTTGCGATATGTTCTTGCAGGAGGTATTCAAAAAGGGAAGCCTCGAGTCCTTGGACAGAGAAACTCTTATGACGATACAGTGCTTCTTTGAAAACAATCTTAACGTTTCTGAAACGTCGAGAAAGCTGTTTGTTCACAGAAATACTCTTGTATACCGCCTTGAAAAGATCCGCAAGCTTACGGGACTTGATCTTCGAGAGTTCGAACACGCTATTACCTTTAAGGTCGCCTTGATGGTGAAAAAATACCTTGATTCCAAGGCAATAAAATTCTGATAAAACGACAATTTTGAGACTTTGTATCTTTCATTTGCGAAATGCTTCGAACGGAGTATTTCGCATTTGAATTGAATACGGCTTTTATTGAGATATAATTTCTTAAACGAGGAGATTTTAATGTCGGAAGAAAGCAGATTTAATACTGAAGAGGAGTTTGAAGATCCAACTTCTACAGAAGAAAAGAGCGTTGCAGAGGATGCCGCTGCGGTCGAGGATGTCGTCGAAAGCTCCGAAGAACAGGCCGAAAAGGCAGCGGAAAATGCCGTTGAGCCTAAAAAAATAAAGAAAAAAAGAAGCGTTTCTCTGAAGACCTTTGTCATATCTGCGATAGCGATCGTTCTCGCTACGCTCATGCTGACCTACAGCGTTTGTGCAGAGGTGTTCAGAAAACAGTACCTGAACTCGATCGTCAAAGGTGAAACGGTAGAGAAGGAAAATACTACACTTACCGATATCGACCTTCTTAATGCGTATATAGACGAATATTTCTACGGCGACGTAGATAAAGAGGCTATGCTTGCGGCGGCTCTCAAGGCTTACGTTGCTGCGACGGGCGATATATACGCGGCTTACTATACCGTTGACGAGCTTTTGGCAAATTATGAGACCAGCGCAGGAAGAATGTGCGGAATAGGCATCAATATCGTCAATAGTGAGTTTGAATACGAAGGACAGAAGATGAGCTGTCTGCACGTCATCAATGTTATGGACGATTCTCCCGCGCAAAAGGCAGGAATTCTTAAAAATGACAGGATCGCGTACGTTGGTATAGGCGAGAATAAAAGATCTGTCACAGAGCTTGGATACGACGGTGCACTTGAATTGCTTTTGGGTGAAGAGGGTACTAACGCCGAGTTTGTCGTATACCGCGAAAAAGACGGTGGATATGAAGAGATAAATAACTCTGTTACAAGAGCTATCGTTACTACAACTTCGGTCATTTCTAACGTGCTTGACAGCGATAAAAGCGTGGGAATATTGAAGATAACAGAATTTGATTATACTACGCCGAAGCAGTTTGAGCGCAAGCTTGAAGAGCTTAAGAGTAAGGGCTGCACGAAATTCGTGATAGATCTGAGATACAATCCCGGCGGTCTGCTCGTGTCCATTGAGGCGGTGCTCAGTTATTTCCTTAATGAAAACGACGTGTATATTCAGACTAAGGATTCGAAAGGCAACATAGCGCAAAGAAAGATCATTCCCGTAAAATACGAAAATGTCGATGCGGCTATGTGCAACGTTGAAAAAGAGAATATAGGTAAATACAGAGATCTCGATATGGTCGTACTCTGTAACGGAGGAACTGCGAGTGCGGCAGAGCTTTTCGTTGCAAACTTCAAGGACTACGGACTTGCCAAGATCGTCGGTGAAAACACCTTCGGAAAGGGCAAGATGCAGGATACCTTCCCGCTCAACTACGGACTTAACGGAGCGGTAAAATTGACGACACATATGTATTTCTCGGGCGGAGATAAAGAGCTTGTAGGATACGACGGAGTGGGAATAGTTCCCGACGTTTCGGTGTCGCTCAGCGAAGAAGCACTTAATTACAACGCATATCTTCTCCCCTATGAGCTTGACGATCAGCTCATCAAGGCACTTGAACATTTTAATTGATTTTTATATTACAAAGAACATCAAAGGAGTAACTTAAAATGGCAGCAGAACAGAAGTATACACAGGAAGGCTTTAGAAAGCTTCAGGAAGAATATGAGTATCTTACAAAAGTAAGAATGGAAGAAATAAAGGTAGCTATCGCAGAGGCGCGTTCTTTTGGAGACCTTTCAGAGAATGCCGAGTACGATGAGGCTAAAAATGAGCAGACGAAGTGCTTTACAAGAATAAAAGAGCTTGAGCAGCTCATTCAGCACGCAATAGTCGTAGAAGAGAGCGACAGTGACACCATTGGACTTGGTTCTACAGTAAAGCTTACGCGTGACGGAATTGAGTGCGAATATAAGATAGTGGGTTCTAATGAGGCAGATCCCTTTGAGAACAAGATCTCTGACCGTTCTGCAGTAGGAGCTGCTCTTATCGGTAAAAAGAAAGGCGACACCGTGTACGCAACGACCAATAAGGGTAAGGTTATAGAGATAAAGGTGCTTGACGTATTCAGAGCTTAAATATTGCTGCGAGGGGACTGTTGCATATAAATGTAACAGCCCTCCGTTGCATTTTTACGAAACGGAGGTTGTATAATGAACGAAGAAAAGCTTTCGGAAAATAAAATTTCGGTAAAACAAAATAAATTTTTAAAATGGCTTGATAACTATTGGTATCACTATAAATGGCCTACTATTGCAGTGGCGTTTTTTGCGGTGGTCTTTTCGGTGTGCCTTATTCAATCCTGGACTAACGATGAAAAAGATATACTCATTACATACGCAGGACCTACTGCAATAGAAGCAGATGAGAGACTTGATATAGAGAGAGTTCTCAGTGAAAATCTTCCCGAAGGCTTTGGGAATAAAGGGATTGACGGCTCTGCGGGATTGATATCTTACATAATCTATTCGAAGGAACAGATAGTCGATATGCATAGCAAAGAGATGTACGTCGATGCGGATTTCAATTCTAAAGAGTATTCGACCTTAAATTCACAGTACAAGACAGGAAACGGATCGATATATATGCTTGAAAGATGGCTTTACGACGAGCTTGTTGCTTCGGATACAAACTCACAAAGGCTGAAGCCGCTCAAAGAGATCTTCGGATACGTGCCTGAATGTGCTATCGATGAATACGGTATAAGGCTTGGGGATACCGAGCTTTATAAAAATTCGCCCGAGCTTCAGGTGCTTCCTGCTGACACCGTGATATTCCTGCACGAGCAGATATTCGGTCAGAAGAAGTACGAAAAGCAGGTGGAGGCATTTAAAAAACTTGCTGTTCCTGCAACGGATGAGGTAACCGAATGAACAAAAAGGTCACCTCAAACGCGGCACTCTTGCTTGCCGCGATAATATGGGGCTTTGCTTTCGTTGCTCAGGTAGACGGAATGAAGTATATCGGTCCGTTTACGATGATCGGCGTAAGATTTGTAATAAGCATAGTGGCGCTTTTGCCCGTAGTGCTTATATTCGAAAGAAAAAAGCTTAGCCGTGAGCAGATCAAGAACACGGTCAAAGCATCGCTTATAATAGGACTTTTGCTTTTTGCGGCTGTCAGCGTACAGCAGTTTGGTATACAGATAACCGCAAGTGCGGGAGTATCGGGTCTTATATCTGGACTTTACACGATATTCGTGCCAATGACCTACTTTTTCTTCTTCCGAAGAAAAATAGGAAGTCAGGTGTGGGTCGGTGCTGTTTTTGCGGTGATAGGATTGTTTATGCTTTGTTATCACCCGGAGGACGGATTTTCATTCGGTCTCGGTGAGCTTTTGCTCTTGATAGGCTCTTTTATGTGGACGGCACACGTAATGCTTATAGATCATTACGTAAAAAAGAACATAAGGCCCTTGCACTTGTCGTGGGGACAGTTTGCCGTTTGCGCCGTGCTTGGCGTAATAGCCATGTTTGCCTTCGAAGCTGATTCGCTCTCGGTCAGTTCTCTGATAGATGCAAAATGGTCGCTTCTGTATTGCGGAATACTTTCAAGCGGATGCGCCTATACGCTTCAGGTCGTAGGACAGAAGGACGCAGATCCCACGTACGCTGCTATAATTCTTTCCACCGAATCGGCATTCGGCGCGATCGGCGGTGCTTTGTTTGGCATTGATCACATATCACTTGTAGGATATCTGGGCTGTGCCCTTATGTTTGGCGGAATAATTTGTTCACAGGTAAACTTCGATTTTCTTAAGCGCAAAAGAGAAAAAAACAAACAAAACGAATAACTGTAAAAACTTTCAACCATTATAACACCGAGGAGGTGATATAATGGTTCGGGAAACTAAAATTAAAAGCTTTTTAAAGGGCTTTGGCATAGGTGCGCTGATATGTGCTTTGACTGCGGCGTGCGTGCTGATCATTTTTATGTATTTTTTGAGGTAGACGTGAGACTTGATAAGCTTTTAAGCATTACGGGAACCTGCTCGCGTTCGGATGCAAAACGTGCTATCCGTACAAAAAACGTTACCGTAAACGGAATCGTAGCAAAGAATGCGGATATGCAGGTCGATGAAAATAACGACGACGTAAGCTACTGCGGGAAAAAGATAGTTTACCGTCAATATTCTTATATAATGCTCAATAAGCCCGAGGGAGTGGTCAGCGCGACCGAGGACGGAAGAGACGTTACGGTGCTCGATCTGTTGCCCGACGGTGTCAGAAACGACAGAATGTTTCCGTGCGGCAGACTTGATAAAAATACGCTCGGACTTATCCTTCTGACCGATAACGGCGACCTCGCGCACCGATTGCTTGCACCGAAAAGCCACGTAGCTAAGAAATACCGTTTTTGCTCTCGCTTTCCCATATCCGACGAAGACGCTGCGCGCTTTGAAGAAAGACTCGTGCTCGAGGACGGATACGTCACGCTTCCTGCGAAAATAGAGCTTGACGAGGATAGAATGAGCGGAATAATAACGCTCGTTGAGGGCAAATACCACCAAATAAAGCGAATGCTTGAGGCTATAGACAACAAGATAACCTATCTTGAAAGAATAACCTTTGGGCCGCTCACTCTCGATGCTTCGCTTGCTCGCGGCGAATGGCGTTACTTGAGCGAGGACGAGATAGCGGCACTTGAACGACACGGAAAAGAATAATTTTATAACCTATATACAACCTAACACAACGGAGAAAAGACTATGGATATCATCAAAAAGCTTGCCGAAGAATTCAAAATAAAAGAAGAGCAGGTGGAAAAGACCGTCGCTCTTATTGATGACGGCAATACTATTCCTTTTATAGCACGTTACAGAAAGGAAGAAACGGGAAGCCTTGACGACTCGCTCTTGCGTGACCTTGACGATAGATTGACCTATCTGCGTAATATCGAAAAGCGTAAAGAGGAGGTAAAAAATCTTATTACCGAAATGGGTAAGATGACCGACGAGATATCTGAGGCAATAGACAATGCACAGACGATCACCGAGGTAGACGACATTTACAGACCCTTCAGACCGCACAGAAAGACACGTGCGTCTGTTGCTAAGGAAAAGGGTCTTGAGCCGCTTGCAGAGCTTATTTTGGCAGAACAGGATAGCTATGAGCCTACACTCGAAGAGGTAGCGGAGACCTACGTTAACGAAGAGCTCAAGGTTGAAAGTGCTGAAGACGCACTTGCCGGTGCGTGCGATATTATTGCAGAAAGCGTTTCCGACAATGCGGATTTCAGAAAGATGGTACGTAAGATAACCTTTGATACGGGTCTTATAGTTACCAAGGCGGCGAAGGAAGAGGACTCGGTATATTCACAGTATTACGAGTATTCCGAGGCCATCAAGAAGATACCCGCGCACAGAGTTCTTGCTATCAACAGAGGAGAGAACGAAGAATTTTTGAAGGTAAGCGTTTCGGTGGAAAAGGGAATAGTCCTCAACTATCTTTGCAGTGAAATGATGACTAATCTCAAGAGCCCCGCTGAAAAGTATATAGAAGCGGCAGTTATCGACAGCTACGACAGACTTATCGCTCCTTCTATTGAACGCGAGATAAGAAACGACCTCTTTGACGAGGCGAGCGAGGGCGCGATAAAGCTCTTTGCGGAAAATCTCAAGCATCTGCTTATGCAGTCTCCTCTCAAAGGTAAAACGGTGCTCGGATTTGACCCCGGATATATCAACGGTTGTAAGACGGCTGTCGTCGATAAGACGGGTAAGGTGCTTGATACCGCAGTCGTATATCCCACCACAAAGTCTAAGTTCAAGACCGAGGAAGCGGCTAAGATCATCAAGAAGATGGTAGAAAAATATAAGGTCGACGTTATCGCTATCGGAAACGGAACGGCATCGCGCGAGAGCGAGATCTTTATAGCTGAGACGCTCAAGGACGTAAATTATGACTGTAAGTACATCATAATAAGCGAGGCGGGAGCGTCGGTATATTCGGCATCTAAGCTCGCGGCAGAGGAATTTCCCGATTTCGACGTTATGCAGAGATCCGCAGTATCCATCGCAAGAAGATTGCAGGATCCGCTTGCAGAGCTCGTTAAGATCGATCCTAAGTCGATAGGTGTCGGTCAGTATCAGCACGATATGAAGCCCGCAAGACTTGACGGTGCGCTTCAGGGCGTTGTCGAGGACTGCGTAAACTCCGTCGGCGTTGACCTTAACACCGCATCGTATTCCTTGCTTTCCTACATCTCGGGAATAAATATGACGGCGGCAAAGAATATAGTAAAATACAGAGAAGAGAACGGTGAGTTCAAGAACAGAGCCGCGATACTCAAAGTTCCGCGTATAGGCGCTAAGGCATTCGAGCAGTGTGCGGGATTCTTGAGAGTTCCTCACTCAAAAGAGATCCTTGACAATACGGGAGTTCACCCCGAATCATACGATGCAGCACATAAGATACTCGATACCTTTAGCTACACCGAACAGGACGTAGCTAACGGAAAGCTTGCGGATCTTGCCGATAAGGTCAAGGCTTACGGCTCGGTAAAGCTGTGCGAGGAATGCGGTATAGGCGCACCTACGCTTCACGATATAGTTGCTGAGCTTCAAAAGCCGGGACGAGATATCAGAGATAGCTTTACTCCACCCGCGCTTCGCGATGACGTTTTGAGTATAGAGGACCTCAAACCCGATATGGTACTCAACGGAACGGTAAGAAACGTTATCGATTTCGGTGCGTTCGTTGATATCGGTGTACATCAGGACGGACTTGTTCATATATCTGCGCTTTTCAACAGATTTGTAAAGCATCCTTCAGAGGTTGTCTCTGTGGGGGATCAGGTAAAAGTAAGAGTTCTCGCCGTCGACGTAAAGAAGAAGAGAATATCTCTTTCGATGAAGGACGTAAAGTGATTTTAATATATTAAAAAATATTTCGCGGCAAAAAACGCAAAAAACGCAAAAAAATGATAAAAATTGTGCAACTTGCACAAAACAAAAGACGAAAATTCGGGAATTTACCATCTTCCATTTTTGCGTAATTTTTGGTATAATAATATAGGTATATTGGACTAACTTATGACTCAACATGCAATAAATTCAGGAGGCTCAAAATAATGGCAAGTTTATCTCTTAGACACATTTATAAGAAATATCCCGGTGGAGTAACCGCTGTATCCGACTTCAACCTTGAAGTTAAGGATAAGGAATTTTTGGTTCTTGTAGGACCTTCCGGATGCGGTAAAACTACCACTCTCCGTATGATCGCAGGACTTGAAGAGATCACCGACGGTGAGCTTTTCATCGGCGACAGACTCGTAAACGACGTTGCACCTAAGGACAGAGAGATCGCGATGGTTTTCCAGAACTACGCTCTTTATCCTCATATGTCGGTATTTGAGAATATGTCCTTCGGACTTAAGCTCAACAAAGTACCCAAGGAGAAGATCAAGCGCTTGGTAGAAGAAGCAGCAAGAATTCTCGATATAACCCACCTTCTCGACAGAAAGCCGAAGGCTTTGTCCGGTGGTCAGAAGCAGCGTGTTGCGCTCGGTAGAGCTATCGTTCGTGAGCCTAAGGTATTCTTGCTTGACGAGCCGCTTTCCAACCTTGACGCAAAGCTTCGTGCAGCCATGAGAACCGAGCTTACCAAGCTCCACAAGAGAGTTGGTACAACTTTCGTATACGTAACACACGATCAGGTCGAGGCTATGACTATGGCAACCAGAATCGTCGTTATGAAGGACGGTCTCATTCAGCAGGTAGATACTCCTCAGAGACTTTACGACTATCCTTGCAACATATTCGTAGCAGGATTTATCGGAACTCCTCAGATGAACTTTATCAACGGTAAGCTCGTTAAGACCGCTACCGGTGTTAACTTTGAGTTCCAGAACGTTTCCTTGGCTCTTCCCGAGGAAAAGGCAAACGCTGAAGAGCTTGCTCCTTACATCGGTCAGGAAGTTGTCGTTGGTCTTCGTCCCGAGGCTATCTCTGACGTTGAGTCTGCAGTTCTTGCAAATCCCGAGCACTCCTTCGACGTTAACGTTGACGTTACCGAGCTTATGGGTGCTGAGATCTATCTGTACCTCACTGTTGGTGATCCCGAGGAAGATCCCACGTCTCTCATCGCACGTGTATCCTCCCGTTCTCAGTCGAGAGCAGGTGACAAGATCAAGGTCGTTGCTGATATGTCCAGACTTCACATCTTTGATAAGGACACCGAGCGTTGCATCATTCACTAATTTAAATATTGAGGGGACTGCTGTGCAGTCCCCTCTTTTTTGATATATATATTGCCAAACGATCTAAAATGTGATATAATTATCTTAACTAAAATATGGAGGTCTTATATGAGTAAAGAAATATATGTTCACGACGTTACGGATGCAAAATATAACGGATTTGTAGACGATGCATTTAAATTTATAGAGGATTTTCAGCTTCTCTCACCTCTACACTGGCGCAGATTTGTTGAACAGTTCAGAGTAAATTCCGATACTAACCGAGGCTGGAAGGGCGAGTATTGGGGAAAAATGATGCGAGGTGCATCTCTCGTTTATTCTTATACTAAAAATCCTGAGCTTTACGACGTGCTTGCAACTACGGTCAAGGATATGATAGAAAGTGCTGAAGAGAGCGGCCGTATAAGCACGTATCCTGCCGATAAAGAATTTGATGGTTGGGATCTTTGGTGCCGTAAATACGTTTTGCTCGGAATGCAGTATTTTCTTGATATTTGCAAGGATGACGTTCTCCGCACCCGTGCAATCGCCGCTATGCGCGGACATCTCGATTATATAATCGACCATATAGGCGATAAGGCAGAGGGCAAGAAGGAGATAAACAAAGCTACGAGAAATTGGCGCGGACTTAACTCATCTTCAATTCTTGAGCCTGTTGTCCGACTTTATGATCTCACGGGAGAGCAGAAGTATTTTGACTTTGCTACTTACATAGTTGAGCGAGGATGCACGGATATAGTAAATATATTCGATCTTGCATACAAAAAGGAGCTTTATCCATACCAATATCCTGTTACAAAAGCTTATGAGATGATGTCCTGCTTTGAAGGACTTATGGAATACTATAAGATAACTCAAAATGAAAAGTACAAGCAGTCTATAGTTAATTTTGCCGATATGGTGCTTGAAAGTGATTTTACGGTTATCGGCTGCAGCGGCTGTACCCACGAGCTTTTCGATCATTCAAGCGTACGTCAGGCAAATACTACAAACAATCCTATAATGCAGGAGACCTGCGTCACCGTTACGCTTATGAAGTTCTTGTACCGCGTTTATCTGCTTACGGGTGATACGAAATACGTTGACGCATTCGAAATATCCTTCTACAACGCTTATCTCGGCGCTATAAATACCGAAAAGGTGATCGAGCCCACCGTCCGTGCGGAACATCCCGATTGGATACTTGAGCCGCTTCCTTTTGACAGCTACAGCCCGCTTACCGCGGGTACGAGAGGACGCAAGATAGGCGGTCTGCAGCTTATGCCGGATATGCATTATTACGGTTGTTGCGCTTGTATTGGCTCTGCGGGACTTGGACTTGTTCCGATGATCCAGATATGCAGCTCTGCTGACGGAGTGGCACTCAATATGTTTATTGACGGCGTTGCAAGCGTCAAAACTCCGCAGGGAAGAGTCCTCAAGATAAATACCGTAACTGATTACCCCCGTGATGCCAAGATCGCTCTGAAGCTGAATTTGGACGCTTCTGAATGCTTTGCTCTGCGTATAAGAGATCCTTATTGGAGTAAAACTACTACTGCTCAGATCGGCGCAGAGAAGGTCGGAGTGCGCGATGGCGGATATATCGTTATTGAGCGTGAATGGAATGACGGCGATGAAATAACAATAGAGCTTGATATGCGCATAGAAGCTATTCGTCCCGTTTCCTACGGTACGCAGGTGCTTATGAATGAGATCGATTGGGACGCAGACCATATGATACCTACGTTCGACCGCGAAGACGTGCTTGCTTGTAAGCACATAGCTTTTCGCAGAGGTCCTATAATGCTTGCTCAGGAAAATCGACTCGGTTACAGCGTTGATGACCCCGTAGCTTTCAAGGTTGGAGCTGACGGATATATTGAAGGGTACGAATGCGACAGAGAGATACCGTACAATTCTATAGTCAAGCTCGATCTTCCTACTGACAGCGGAAGAATGACAGTTACCGATTACGCATCTGCAGGTAAGCTTTGGACAGACGAAAGCAAGATGGCTGTCTGGATGCTGATAAAATAAGATCTTATTTAAGGAGAGAAAAGGTGGATCGTTTGGTTTTTCATATTGACGTGAACAGTGCCTTTCTTTCCTGGGAAGCGGCAAGGCGCGTCTCTAACGGTGAAGCTGATATTCGCTTGATACCGTCCGCTATCGGCGGCGACAGAGAAAAGCGAACGGGAGTAATACTCGCAAAATCTATACCCGCAAAGAAATGCGGAATAAAGACGGGTGAGCCTGTAGGAATGGCTCTTCGTAAATGTCCGTCACTGTTTTTGGCGCGCCCCGATTTCAGACTGTATGAAAAATGCTCCGAGGCATTTATAGCGATATGTAAGGAATATGCTCCCGTGGTGGAGAAATTTTCGATAGACGAATGTTTTCTTGATATGAGCGGAACGTCAAATATATATCCCGATCCTATCGCCGTTGCATACGAGATAAAGGATAAAATAAAGAATAAACTTGGATTTACAGTAAACGTGGGAATTGGACCGAATAAGCTTCTGGCTAAAATGGCAAGCGATTTTGAAAAGCCCGATAAGGTGCACACGTTATTTAAAAATGAACTTGCGGAGAAATTCTGGAAGCTTCCCGTGCGTGAGCTTTTTGGAGTGGGTGCTTCTACTGCCGATAAGCTTGAGCGCGCTTGCGTGCATACGATAGGGGAGCTTGCACAGCTTGATATGCATATTCTGCAGTCTCTCGTCGGAAACAAAACGGGAGCGCATCTTCACGCCTTTGCTAACGGGATAGACGATAGTCCCGTTTGCGATCAACCCGAAAAAGCAAAGGGATACAGCAACTCCACAACGCTCGAAAACGACGTTACAAGCTTTGAAGAGGCTTGTGCGATACTTCTTTCGCTTGCGGACGTAACGGCTGCCAGAATGCGTTCTGACGGCGCTCGCGCCTATTGCGTTGGCGTGACTATAAGAGATAATGGTTTTCGCGACTCTTCGCATCAACGCAGACTTGAAAATGCGACGGATATAACTTCTGAAATTTTCGCTGTCTGCCGTTCGCTGTTTTCTGAATTGTGGGACAGAAAAACTCCTCTCAGACTTCTTGGGATCTCGCTCACCAACGTTACTGAAGAAGCTGATGCACAATTGTCCTTCTTTGACGATGAAAAACGCGACAGGGCAAGAGCTATCGATAAAGCTGTCGATGAGATACGCACAAAATACGGCTCTGCTACTATAACTCGCGGATTTAATTATTCTATAGACTCAAAGATCGGAAGAAAGCACAAAGCTCAAATGGAAAACAAAAATAAAGAAAAAAATTAGCGGTTGGCAATGCCAACCGCTAATTTTTATTCCTCTACGGGAACGTATTTTTCGTAATCCTTAAGCTTGGTCTTCGTGAAGATCGCGTATCCGTAGTAAGAGAAATCAACCTTGGAAAGATCTTTACTCTTCATAGTTATAGTCTTGTTGAAGACTATCGGAATTACGGGCATATCTTCAAGGAGTATTCCTTCTGCTTCGTGAAGGATCTCTGCACGTGCATCGAGATCGTACTTTCTGTAGAACGCGGAGTTGATCGTAGAGTTGAATCTGTCGCTGTCGTAGCCCGTGATGTGAGTTGCGACGGAGAAGGATTCACCGTGAGGCTCGATGCTTGCGTTACCGGAGTATCCCTTAGCGAAGGGTGCGAGAACAGAAAATGCGCTGGGGGACAATGCAGTATAGTCTATAGGAGCGACCTCGAATTTCTTTGCTGCATAGTTTTCAGCAAAGATATCATCCTTAACGCCGAGAACAGCCGCACCGGTACTTACTGCTGCATCCTTGTTATCAATGGTTTCTATAGGAGTGATAGCAACGTGGAATCCAAGTCCGTTTTCTCCCCAAGCAGCTGCAACCATTTCAGCTATCTTCATATGAACGTCGTCGTATGCGGGAACAGAGATGGAGAACATAAATTTAGCGGGGTCGATGTTTGCTTTTGCAAGAAGCTCTTTTGCCGCGCTAAGATCTGCGGTAGTCGCAATTCCGTTGGTGCGTTCCTCAGCAAACTGTTTGTTCTTGGAATCGGCATTGAAAACGCCGTAGGGAACTATGCCGTTTGCGGCTTGAGCAAAAACAACTGCATTGGCGATGGCTTCGCGGTCAATAGCGAGAGAAAGTGCCTTGCGAACGTTTCTCTTTGCAAAGATCTTTTCGCCGTCTACGCCTGCCGTGAGATCAGTAGCAAAGGAAGAGAGAGTTGCAAACTCAGCGGCGTCGTAATATCTGATAACGGCATCCTGATTCATAACGTAGGTATGAGTGCTCAAAGCGTCGTTTATTTCGGCTATGTCCTCCCAACCTTCAAGAGTGTACTTGGAGCGGATGTCGAGGGGAAGATCTCCGACGTAGAATATCTCACCGTTCTCATAAGCCGAGAGTATCTGCTCGCCGGTCTTGGTATAGTCGATGATAATTCTGTAAGGAGTAACGGAAACGTCGGGCTTGTCGTTCATGAAGTCTCTATAGTAATAAGCGTTTCTCTCAAGGGTGATGTTAGCGTCGGCGGGATCGTAAGAGAGAGATCTGAGGCGGAAAGGTCCGCTCGTTACGATGTTTGTGGGGCTCTTTGCCCAGTCGATCTCTTTGACGGTACGTCTTACGATATCGCTGCGGAGAGGAGCAAGCGCGTAGCTTGTGAGTTTAACGAGAAATTCGTCGATATTAGTTCCTTCGTTGAGATTTATCTCAAGCTGTGTTTCGTTGAGAAGCTGAAGTCCGACGTCTTCTATTGAAACGTTACCTTCTTTAGCGGCTCTTGCATTTTTTACGTCGTAAAGAAGGGAAGCAGCTTCAAATGATTTCGTGGAGTCAAGAAGTCTTTCCCAAGTGAAGAACACGTCGTTGGCGGAGATGGGCGAGCCATCAGACCAATATGTATCGGAACGGAGGGTAAGCGTGACAGTATATTCATCTTTGTCAATATCGCATTTTTTTACCAATGACTTTTCGGGTTTACCATCTTCATTGAGTACAAAAAGATTATCGAACAAAAGGCTTACTATACGGAGAGAAGCTTCGTTATTGTAAGCGAGAGCAGGGTCGAAATTGTAGATCGGATCTGTAAGATACATACGTATATATGCACCGGGATCTACCTCTTCAACTTCGTCTTCTTCTTCTGACGCTGCACATCCTGCAAGGGCGCTTAATATCACGATGAGAGCAAGCGCAAGAGCAACGAGTTTTTTCATAATTTCTATGAACCTCCTATGATTTAAACTGTATACCGAAGGCGGTACTACACACCGTATATTATAACATTTTTTTGCGATAAAATCAATGTAAAAAGCAAGAAGATTTCAGTTTTGGTGACTTGCACAATATAGAGGGTCAAAGATTGTGTATTTTACCCATATTTCTTTTACCAAAGCTTAATTGCAAAAGAATATTTATTTTGACAAAAAACACAAAGTATTTCATTTTTTGAAAAATAATGTTCGAAAATGGAAATAAATTTTCAAAAACCCCTTTACAAACAATAAAAAATATGCTATAATTATTCCATAAACGGAACAAGGAGCAAAAAATGGACTATATAGCACGAATAAAGCAGATAAAAGCGGAAAGAAAAATAACCAACGAGAAGCTTTCGGAGCTTACGGGTATTCCGCTTGGAACGTTAAGTAAAATAATGGCGGGTATAAGTGATTCGCCCAAGCTTTCCAATATGGTGCTCATTGCCGAAGCTTTGGGCTGCACGCTTGACTATATAGTTACGGGAACGCCTGAAAACAAAAATAACTATTCGCTCAGCGCGGATGAGATAGCTTTTATAGAGGATTACAGACAGCTTGATAACCACGGAAGAGAATTGCTCGCACTCGTCGCACACAAAGAGCTCGACAGAGTCGGAATGTTCTCAGAATACACCGAAAGAGTTGTTATGGCAGAGAGCGTATCAGCACCCAAAACTGCAAAGATACTTCCTGTTGCGCAGGTCAATTCCGCGAGAACGGCATCGTCGGATTTTGCGCGCAGAACGGTGCTATTGTACGATCTTCCCGTATCTGCGGGTCCGGGCGTTTATCTTGATGATAGCCTTGCCGATGAGATAAGTATTCCCGACAACGAAAAGACCGCCTCGACCAATTTTGCTCTTCGCATAAGCGGAAACAGTATGGAGCCTAAATACCGCGACGGAGATATCCTTCTCGTTGAAGATACCGACAGCGTGGAGATCGGCGAGCTTGGTATCTTTGTGCTTGACGGAAACGGATATTTCAAGAAATACGGCGGTGACAGACTCATCTCGCTCAATTCCGAATACGGAGATATCCTTTTGCGCGACTATGCAGAAGCAGTTTGCTGCGGACGCGTTGTAGGAAAGCTTAAGAGAAAATAAGATAAATAATAATTACGAGAAATCATGGCGGAGCCAATTCATGATGCGTAAGCATCAATTCATTCATAAAAACGAACAGAGCAAGAATAGAAGGAGGTTTATCCTTTTACTCTTGCTCTTTTCTGCTTTTAATAAGGGTTTTGGCTTAGCCTAAGTGCATTTGACCGGTCAAATGCGATGCTCGCACTTATAAGAACATCACCCTTATCTCGTGAATTTTTTTGTGGATATTTTTTGAAATTTCGGTAACGCTATAAAAAAAGGATTTTTATTATGATAAAGGTAGCAGAGATAATAAGCGACCGAAATATAGGCGGTGCGGGGGTGCTTTTAGTCAACAGATTGAAAAACAGCGACAGAAATACTTTTAAAACCGTTGTCATTCTTCCTCGCGGGAGTGAATTGAAAGCACGCTTTGAGCATATCGGAATATCTACGGTAGAGATAGATGCTTTTGCTGACAGATCCTTCGATGCAAAAGGGATACTTGTTTTATCATCAACCTTAAAAAAGCTGAAACCCGATATTGTAAACACGCACGCTTGTCTCGGTGCACGTGTGGCGGCGAGGATAGCAAAAATTCCAATATTGATCCATACGAAGCATTGTATATATCCCATAAAAAGAATATGGACCGTTCCGGCCATAAAATTTGTAAACCGAGCGCTCGACGAATTTTTGGGAGACAAAACTATTGCGGTCGCGAGCGTGGTAAAAAAACAGCTTGTAGCAACGGGTATAGCACCTTCACGGATACGAGTCATAATAAACGGTGCAGAAGCGTTAAGACACCTTGAGAAGAGCGAAAGAGAAGAAGTTAGAAATTCTCTTGGCATAGCAAAAGACGATGTGGTCGTGACTATTTGTGCGCGGCTTGAAAAATGTAAGGATCACGAAACGTTTTTACGTGCAGCGGCATATATTCTTCAAGAAAATAAAAAATACCGCTTTTTGATAATCGGCGGCGGTACTCTTGAAAATGATCTTAAAGCAAAGGCTATTAAATACGATATTGAAAAGAACGTAATATTTACGGGGAAGGTAGACGACGTTGCGCCGTATATGAATATAACCGACGTTAACGTAAATTGCTCGGTAGGCACAGAGACCTCCTCGCTTGCACTCTCAGAGGGAATGAGCCTTGGTATTCCCGCAGTTGTGAGTGATTACGGCGGCAATCCTTATATGGTAAGGAACGGAGTAAACGGATACGTGTTTCCTAAGAGAAATGCCCGCGCACTTGCGGATAGGATATTGAAACTTTCAAAAAGAGAGCTTTACGAAAGGCTTTCAAACGGAGCACTTAAGCGATTTGAAGAAGAGCTTAATTCGGTGCGAATGACAAAGGATACCGAAATACTTTACGCTTTGCTCGCAGATCGAAAAGATCACTCTGAAAGTTTCTGCAGAAGCGTTTCTGCGGCAGAGCGAAGCTTGCGTGCTTCGAATGTCATCTGAAACGGTGAAAAGCTCTCGGCAGAGATAAGCTTTTTCGTTTTATTTGAAAACTCACCGAGAGATGTTTCAAAAGCCAAAAAAGCTTCGAGTCTGTTTCCTGCCGCAACTACTACCTCAAGCTCAAGTTCGTTATCGGCACGTCCGAGAAGTGCAGAAAGGCGCGCTACAGACGAGTTCAGGTGTTCTGTTGGTTCTGTGAGCGAAGATAGGAAGCTGTAATAATTTTCTTTATATATCCTATTTAGCTTTTTGGCATCCGAGAAGTTAAAAAGGGAATAGCTCTCAAAGCTTGAAAGGTACAGATCTGTTCTGCATATAAGCTCGTTTATATGCACAGATATTTCGGTAGATATGATATTCAATTCTTTGTAAATATCGATGTTTTCCATAAAAGCTCCGATCAATTTTAAACGAAAGCGAACCGCACGTTTTACGGGCGGTTCGCTTTCGTAGTAGACTGCGTTTATTTGATTTCTACGTTAACGTCTTTTCCGTCAGCGTTTGCTGCAGCTCTCATCACGGTACGGATAGCCTTGGCGATCTTGCCATGCTTGCCGATAACCATACCCATATCGTCTTCTGCAACACTCAAAACCAAATTGACTCTCTTGCCGTCGGAGTTTTCTGCAACAGAGACCTCGTCGGGTGAGTCAACGATAGCCTTAGCGATATCGCACAAGGTTTGCTTCAAATCTGTCATCAGGCTTCACCCTCAGAAATTAGTCGATAATGTTAGACTTCTTGAGCAATGCGCGAACGGTATCGGTAGGCTGAGCACCATTCTTGATCCAAGTCTGAGCCTTCTCAGCGTCGATCTTGAGCTCGTCAGAGCGGGGATTGAAGTAACCGATCTCCTCGATGAAACGACCGTCTCTGGGCGAGCGGCTGTCAGCAACGATAACACGGTAGGTGGGAGCCTTCTTTGCACCCATTCTTCTAAGTCTCATTTTTACTGCCATTTTAAATGTCCTCCAAAAATATTAAAAAATTTATTTTATCAAAGTTTTATATGAAATCCGCTCTTATCAGAACGGCATTTTCAGCTTTCCTCGCTTGCTCATCTTTGCAAGCTTCTTGGGGTCGGAGAACTGCTTCATAAGCGTTCTCGTCTGCTCAAACTGACGTATCAGCTTGTTTACTTCCTCGACGGTTGTTCCGCTTCCGAGTGCGATTCGCTTTTTGCGCGACGCGTTTAGGATATCGGGCTTTTCTCGCTCTCTGGGAGTCATAGACTTGATTATCGCTTCCATATGTGCGAGTGCCTTTTCGTTTATCTTAGCGTCCTTGAGCGCACCGGGCTTTACTCCGGGCATCAT
The DNA here is from genome assembly GCA_015064065.1 of Oscillospiraceae bacterium. Taxonomy (GTDB): domain Bacteria; phylum Bacillota; class Clostridia; order Oscillospirales; family CAG-272; genus HGM12713. The sequence goes on along the minus strand of SVSY01000007.1, from coordinate 5,768 downwards.
TCCCATTATAGACTCAAGATTGCCCATACCCTTGAGCTGATCAAACTGCTCAAGATAATCGTCGAGAGTGAAGGTAGATTCGCGTATCTTCTTTTCGAGCTCCATAGCCTTTTTATCATCGTAAGCCTGCTCGGCTTTTTCGATGAGCGAAAGAACGTCGCCCATTCCAAGAATTCGCGATGCCATTCTGTCGGGGTAGAAAGGCTCGATGGCGTCAAGCTTTTCGCCGACACCGATGAATTTTATGGTTTTTCCCGTGACCTGTCTGATAGAAAGTGCCGCACCGCCTCGCGTGTCGCCGTCAAGCTTCGTGAGGATAACTCCCGTTACGTCGAGCAATTCATCAAAGGTCTTTGCCACGTTAACTGCATCCTGACCGATCATTGCATCGACAGTCAAAAGTATCTCTGTGGGACAAACCTCGGACTTGATGTTCTGAAGCTCTTGCATCAGTGCCTCATCGATATGCAAACGGCCTGCGGTATCAATAAATACCATATCGTAGCCCTTTTGATTTGCATATTTAAGACCCTCAGCAGCTATCTTTACGGGAGATACCTTATCTCCAAGCGTAAATACCGGAATACCGAGCTTTTCACCTACTACCTGAAGCTGCTTGATAGCGGCGGGACGGTAGATGTCGCAGGCAACGAGCAAAGGATTTTTGCCCTGCTTTTTGTAAAGACCTGCAAGCTTTCCCGCGTGCGTGGTCTTACCTGCGCCCTGAAGACCTACCATCATTACGACCGTAGGAGGCTTTGAGGAAATAGTAAGCTTTGACTGAGATCCACCCATAAGATTGGTGAGCTCTTCGTTGACTATTTTAACTATCTGCTGTGCGGGGAGAAGTGATTCGAGCACCTCTGTGCCGACCGCACGCTCTGAAACTGTGCTTATAAAATCCTTAACTACTTTAAAATTAACGTCGGCTTCGAGAAGGGCGAGCTTGATCTCTCGCATTCCAGCCTTTATATCAGACTCGGTGAGTTTACCCTTGCTTTTAAATTTGCGAAAAGCATTTTCAAGTTTTTCACTTAAGCTTTGGAACATAAAAACACCTCCATCAATAAATTACAGCTTTACGGTGCGGAGAAGCTCCGCTATCTTTTGATCGACCTCGTCGGGCAACGAAAGCTCCTTGGAGATCGAAAGGAGTGAAGAGGCGGTCGCCTCAACGCTCTTCATCTTTTTTGCGAGTCCAAGCTTTTCTTCATAGAAGAATAACTCCTCCTCCGACTTTTTAATTATATCACGAACACCCTGTCGTGATATGTCGATCTCTGCAGCTATTTCAGCAAGAGAGAAATCTTCATTATAATACATATCCATTACCGAACGCTTGCGATCGGTAAGGAGCTCTCCGTAAAAGTCGAGCAGATAACCTATTTCCAAGTTCTTTTCAAACATTCGGAAGTCCTTTTTAGCAAAAGATATGATGTAAAGCAAAATGCTTTACAATTATATCATTAAGAAGTTGATTTGTCAATAGCTTTTTTTAAAAAAACAAAAATATTTTATAAAAAATTTGCAAAAATATATCCCCTCGCTTACACGAGGGGATATTGCTGGTGCCGGTGGTCGGGGTCGAACCGACACGGTATCGCTACCACTGGATTTTGAGTCCAGCACGTCTGCCAATTCCATCACACCGGCGTATTACCACGACCGATATTATATCATACAACGGGGGTAAAAGTCAATAGTTTTTTTGATTTTTTCTTTTAATTTTTCCAAAATTGCAATCCTTCAGCGGTCCTTCGTAGACGGTTTCTATATTTTCTATCTTGCCAAAATCGTCGGGCATCATAAGATAGGGATCTTTGGGAAGCTCGCACGCTCCCGAGTAGTGAAGAACAAAGGCGACGAACTGCGAACAGGTAAACTTGTTCATTCGCTTTATTGGAAGACCAAAGGGCATAGCATAAGCCCCAAGGAAGCTATACGTTGCTTGTCTGCGATGTGCTCTGAAATAGCGGAGAAGCTTTTTGGCTTTCTCGTAAGTCTCGTCGCTTACCTCGATAGAATAGAGCACGCAGGGGGCAAGGGGATAGCGCGCAAATACCTTAGTATGTATATTTTCGGATACGAAGCCTGCGAAGATCGGGAGATCCACGTGACGTCTTGCGTAGCTGTAAAAATGATCGGTACGGGGATAGATGGAGAAGGAGGTATGCGAATAATATGCGCCTGTAATGCGGCGAATTACTCTTGCGGGAACGGTCTCTGTACGTGTAAGCAAAATATAAAATCTTTTCATTTCGCATCTCCTCTCAAAAATATTGCACCTATAATATTACCACAAAAGTTTCTATATGTCAAGTAATTTGTGCACATTATGGAGTTAATGATTATGTAAGTGTAAGAAATATTTTCCGTTTTATGTTGACATCGTGTATGCAAAAATGATATAATTAAAAAAACGAATGAAAAGAGGTTTTAAAAATGTACACAAAACACAAATGGCAGTCGGATATATATCATAACTTCGGATACGTAAAATATCTCCCCAAGGATTTTGATGAAAACAAAAAATATCCCCTCGTCATATTCTTGCACGGTGCTGGCGAGCGCGGAGACGATCTTGATCGTGCGATGCACCACGGATATATGAAATACGTTCGCGAAGAGGGAAAGGAATATCCTTTTATATTTATAGGTCCGCAGTGTCCTCAGGGAAAGTATTGGGGCTGTTATACCGAATCGTTGCTTGCGTTTATAGAAGAGATGTGCAGAACTCTTCCTGTTGACAGAGACAGAATATATCTTACGGGACTTTCGATGGGCGGAACGGGTACATGGATGCTCGCTATGGCTGATCCCGACAGATTTGCCGCTATCGCTCCCATATGCGGAAGCGGTATATATTGGCACGGAACCGTGCTTGCAAAGATGCCTATATTTATGTATCACGGCGATTGCGATGATATAGTTCCTTTTTATGAGAGTGCAAATATGCTCAGAGCTATAAACCGTCACGGAAATAACAACGCGCGTCTTAAGGTCTGCTACGGCGTGGGACATAACGCGTGGGATCATGCATATACCGATGACGAGCTTCTTGAGTGGTTGTTGTCACAGCACAAATAAAGAGGAAGTTTTATATGGAGAAAAGGAAAAAGGATAATAAGAGCTTCCTTAGCACAGTGATATTTTTCCTCGCTTTTGCCGCGATAGGTTTTTTTGTAGGTACGCTTATAGCAAAATATACTTTAGATGTAGAGAGCGATGCAGAGAGCATAGACTTTTTGCTAAGACTTATTATCGCGGTAATAGCGTATTTCCCGATATTGCTTTTAAATATGGTAATTCACGAGTCGGGTCACCTTGTTTTCGGTCTGCTTTCCGGCTATAGCTTCAGCTCTTTCCGTATAATGAGCTTTATGTGGGTCAAGGAGGGCGAAAAAATAAGATTTCGCCGTCTGTCGATAACGGGTACGGGAGGGCAGTGCCTTATGTCACCGCCCGAGCTTGTTGACGGTAAGATGCCGGTCGTGATGTATAATCTCGGCGGCTCACTCTTTAATCTCATTTTTGCACTCGTATTTTTCGTTATAGCCGTGCTTACCTATGAGATAGAGCTTTTGTCTATGCTGTTGCTTATCAGTGCGCTTATTGGCGTGGTGATTGCCCTTATGAACGGAATTCCGATGCACATGGGAACTATCGACAACGACGGACGCAACGCGCTCTCGCTTGGCAAGGATAAGGCAGCCCTTAAAGCTTTTTGGGTCCAGATGAAGCTGAATGAGCAGCTCACACGCGGAAAGAGGCTTAAGGATATGCCGAGCGAGTGGTTTGAAATGCCGGGCGACGATTCTTTGAAAAACAGTATGCTCGCATCACAGGGCGTGTTCTACTGCAATCGTCTTATCGACGAGGAGCGCTTCGATGATGCAAAAGCGGCTATCGATCATATGCTTACGGTAAAGTCGGGAATGGTCGGAGTGCACAGAAATCTTCTCGTTTGCGATGCGGTCTTTCTTGAGCTTATCGGCTCGAACGACAAGCAAAAGATAGAAAGTCTTATGAGCGCAGAGCAGAAAAAGTTTATGCGCACTATGAGAAAGTTTCCCTCTATAATCAGAACCGAATACGTTTTGTCCTTGCTTCACAACGGTAACAAAGAAGAAGCCGAGAAGCTAAGAGCGGAATTTGAAAAGCGCGCAAAGAGCTATCCGTACAAGAGTGATATCGAATCGGAGCGCGACCTTATGGATATTGCCGACAGAGTAGCGGCAGAGCGTATTGCTTAACTAAAAATGACGATATATGATGAAGGCAGAGAGTTTTTCGCTCTCTGTCTTCATTTTGTTTGTGTAGACTAATTTGAAAGTTTATGATATAATTATTAAAAAGCGCACAACCTTTTCTACCTGTATTGTGTCTATAAGATAAGCGCTTATAAAGGGAACTCCCAAAAATGAGAAAGGAGAGTGCATATGTACTATCAAAACGTGTCGGATGAAACCTTGGTAATGCTTACGCTTGCAGGAGAGCAGAACGCGTATGAAGTTTTAGTAAGACGATATCAAACGGCGGTAGTAACTTCTGCGATCAGCGTGACCAAAAATCATTTTATGGCGGAGGATGCCGCGCAGGATGCATTTGTTACAGCTTGGATGAAGCTGAATACCTTACAAGAACCTAAAAAGTATGGCTCTTGGGTATGTCGCATTGCCAAAAACTGTGCTTTAAATATGATAAGCAGATACCGCAGTTTCCTTCCGCTTGATGTGGTGGATAACCTAAACATTACCGACGACGGAGCCGAGAATCCCGCAGAGCTTTATGCACTGTCCGAGGAACGAAATGAGGTAAACAAAAGCATTGAGGCGTTGCCCGAAAAGGTAAGGCAGATCATTCACCTGCACTACTTTGACGATCTTTCTATTGCAGAGATAGCAGATAGGATGCGAATTTCAGAGGGAACGGTCAAAAGGCAACTTCACGATGGACGAAAAAGGATCAGAAAGGAACTTTGCGCTATGAATGAAAAGTATAGTGATACTCTTGTGCAGCGTGTTATAAAGAAGGTTGAAGAACTGAAATTATGGCAAGTTAAAAATGATAAGAGCGGTTTTGAAAAGGAATATTCGCAGGTGCTTCGTGAGGTAGAGGAACTTCCCGAATGTACCGAAAAACAACACGCGCTTGCCGATGTGTTGATGCGCGGTTGGTGGTGGCTCCCCGGCAAAAAGAACGATGCGTTGTTTGCTCGAATTGCCGATGCTGCTATGGAAGGTAAAAACGAGGAGGTAATGACCTTTATCGTAGCCCGCGAAGACTCCAAAGTATATGGTGGAGCCCGTATTGATTTTATTCGTGACAAACAGATCCCTCGTCTTGAAAAAGCAGGATTTGTCAAGGCTCTTGGGCGTGAGTGGTTTTGGCTCGGCTATAATCTTTTCCGTGAGGGAAAGGTAGAGGATGGGCGCGCCGCATATGAGAAGGTAGAAGCAATTCTCTCTAAAGAGGACGCTTACCGTATCCTTGTGCCTTACGCACGAAAGATGGAAGAAATACTTACATCGGACTATAAGGATAAAAGCGAAAACAGATACCTTATAGGAGCAAATGCTGAAGAATACAGATTGATCAATAATGATCTTTGCTTTTGGAACAGCGAAGGCTTTGGCGAAGGATACATGAATTCCATTGATAGAACAGTAAGGCACATATTCCGCAGTTCGTCAAGATGTGACGGAAAATTCTTTGCGGATATTTCCCTTGGAGAAACTTTTAGTGGTACTGACGGAGCGACACTTTCC
>SVSY01000123.1 GCA_015064065.1 Oscillospiraceae bacterium | reverse complement strand
CCGTGAATGCCGATGTGATTTGTTTGCGACATCGGGAGCACCAAGGCGCTCCCCTACCGAGAATGTGAGAATTTGCTTCAAAGATAATAGCCGTGCAAACATATAATTAAAATAAAAAAGTGTTCTCGGTGCCGATGAGCTATGTTCCTTAACTTCGCTTCGCTCAGCGCGAGTTTTTATATCGCAAAAAAGCTTGCGACATAAAAACATCGCAAGCTTCCTTAGAAAAACTACTTATTATAAAATTTTATCTGCATAAACCAACCTTGATATTTCTAAAAAACTTTTTTTGCAGGAAAGTTTTTGGCTCCACCTTTTCTCAAAAAGGTGGAAAAATATTTAACACAAACTAACTAAAACAAACTAACTCAATTCCATAACAAGCTTCTTGAAATACCTACCGCGTTCGGCAAAATTTTTAAAGCGGTCGAAGCTTGCAGAGGCGGGAGACAGGAGCACGCAACCGCCCTTTGCGGCACTATCTTTTGCAAGGACAACGGCATCCTCAAAGCTTGCGGCGCGTATTATCTTAGGGCTTCCCGAATAAGAGGCGCAAGCGCGCAGAGCCGATTCTATCTTATCGGCGGTAGCGCCGGTAAGAACAAGAACGCGAACGCTCTGACAAAGCGCGGGCGCGAGCGGAGCGTAATCGAGATTTTTGTCGTATCCGCCGCAGATGAGCACGATATCTCTGCCGCGCAGAGCCGACAGTGCGGCGAGCGTGCGCGTAGGTGAGGAATCAATAGAACCGTTTATGTAATCGACGCCGTCGAGCGTGCGTACCGGCTCAAGTCGGTGCTCAACTCCCGTAAATTCACGCGCTACGTCGAGAACATCGTCAGCCGAAACGAACCCCGAGCAGAGCGCGATAGCCGTCATATAATTTTCGATATTGTGGACACCCGGCAGACGTATCTCACTCTCGCAAAGCATTGCCGTCTCGGTATGACCGTCGCACAGATATATCATTCCGTCGCGGCGGTAGACAGCCCTTGAGTTCGGCGCGCCTGCCGTAACGTCGGCATAATTATCCTTCGACGACGAGAAAAATATCACCTCTTTGCCACCCGCAAGCGCGACATCTCTACCAAATTTCGCGGTAGCCGCGCAATCGGCGTTGACGACAAGTCGCTCTGTGCGTGCGCCCACAATATTCTTCTTCGCGGCAAAATATTCCTCTTCGTCGATATGCCAATCAAGATGGTTGGGCGATACGTTGGTTATCGCGCAGTATTCGGGCGCGTTCGGCATCTGCATAAGCTGAAAGCTCGATAGCTCAAGCACGCAGGCGTCCTCTCCGCGCATCTCGTCGCAGGTCTCGAGCAGAGGTCTGCCGATGTTTCCGCCGACGAAAACGCGCTTTCCTGCCGCCTCCAAAAATTTGCCCGTCAGCGTGGTCGACGTGGTCTTTCCGTCGCTGCCCGTTATCGCAAAGGTGCGGGCGCGAGTAAGCGCGAGAAGCTGTTCTATCTCGGACGTGAGATAAGCACCGCGCGCGAGCGCTTCTCGAAGCGCGGGAATATCGGGGCGTATTCCGGGTGAGCGGAAGATAACGTCGCCCTCTATCTTCTCAAAGCTGTCCGCACCCGTGACGAAAGCCACACCGCGCGCCGAGAGCTCGGCGGCGTCCTCCGAGAGCTCCGAGAGCGGCTTTTTGTCGTATACGGTAATGCTTTTTGCTACGCCAAGGTCAAGCAATACCCTGACGAGCGGGATATTTGATACTCCGAAACCGAGCACCGCACATTCTTTTCCCTCTATTTTGTTCTTCAAAACTTCAAAACTGCTGCTCATAGCCGCTCCTTTGCAAGAAATCTGTGTCTTTGTAATAATTATATCCTCAAAGTTCTCTAAATGCAATAGGAGAGGACAAAATTTTTCGCAAAAGCCCTTTTCAAATCGGCAAAAATTTGATATAATAGATGTGTATATATTATTTTAAGAGGTTGACATGGCAAAAAAGGAAACGGCAAATGCAAAATATAACGACCAAAGTATAAAAGCCCTTAAGGGTGCAGACCGCGTGCGTAAACGCCCCGCGGTAATTTTCGGCTCGGACGGTCTTGAGGGCTGTGAGCATTCTTTCTTTGAAATACTTTCAAACGCTGTCGACGAGGCGCGTGAGGGACACGGAAACGAGATACTCGTCACCGCCTACAACGACCACTCTATCTGCGTCGACGACAAGGGACGAGGAGTTCCGCTCGGATACAACGAAGCCGAGCAGAGATGGAACTGGGACCTTATATATTGCGAGCTTTACGCAGGCGGAAAATACGACAACAACGACGCGGGCTCGGCTTACGAGTTCTCGCTCGGTCTTAACGGTCTCGGTGCGTGTGCAACGCAGTACAGCGCAGAATTTATGGACGTTTATTCCTACGACGGAACTACCGAATCGAAGATAAGCTTCAAGAAAGGTGAGCCCGTAAGCGAGCTTGTAACACGTCCGCTTGAGAAAAACGAGCGAAGAACGGGTACTGTCGTTCGCTGGAGACCCGACCTTGAGGTCTTTACCGATATAAGAATAACGCGCGAATTTTTCGTTGAGACTATGCGTCGTCAGTCGGTCGTCAACGCGGGAATTTCCTTCGTTCTTAAATTTCAGGAGAGCGACGGAAAGTTCAGCGACTACAAGTTCCTATATCCCAACGGAATTTCGGATTACATCGCCGAGGTCGCGGGCGAGAGCAGTATGACTCAGCCTGTCCTCTGGCATCTTGAGACGCAGGGACGCGACCGCGCCGACAAGGACGAATACAAGCTCAAGGCAGACTTCTCCTTCTGCGTTTCCAACACCGTGAATATGCTCGAATACTACCACAATTCAAGCTTTCTTGAGCACGGCGGCTCGCCCGACAAGGCGGTAAAGCTCGCTTTCGTTTACGCTATCGACAAGTATCTCAAGAACGCGGGCAAGTATAACAAAAACGAGGCAAAGATAACCTTCGTTGACGTCGCGGACTGTCTCGTTTACGTCAGCAACAGCTTCTCAACGCTGACCTCCTACGCAAACCAGACCAAGAAGGCGATAACAAACGAGTTTATCTGCGACGCGATGACCGATTTCCTCAAGAAAAACCTTGAGATATACTTCGTCGAGAACCCGACCGCCGCTGAGGTCTTTGCAAATCAGGTGCTTGTCAACAAGCGAAGCCGCGAGAACGCCGAGACCACGCGCCTTTCCATCAAAAAGAAGCTGACGGGCACGCTCGACATCGCAAACAGAGTTGAAAAGTTCGTAAACTGCCGCTCCAAAGACCCCGCTATCCGCGAGCTCTATATAGTTGAGGGTGACTCGGCTCTGACTTCCTGTAAGCTTGGACGAAATGCCGAATATCAGGCAATAATCCCCGTCCGCGGAAAAACGCTCAACTGTATGAAGAGCAGCTACGACAAGATATTCAAGAGCGAGATAATCACCGACCTGCTTCGCGTTATCGGTTGCGGAGTCGAGATCGACCGCAAGGTCAAGACCGACATCGCCGCGTTCGATATGAGTATGCTCCGCTGGTCGAAGATAATCATCTGTACCGATGCCGACGAGGACGGTTTCCAGATAAGAACGCTTCTTCTTACGCTTTTCTACCGTCTGCTCCCCACGCTTCTGCGCGAGCATAAGGTGTTTATCGCGGAGTCGCCGCTCTTTGAGATAACCTCTAAGGACAAGATATATTTCGCTTACAACGAATTTGAAAAAGCCGAGATTCTCAAAAAACTCGGCAATCAGAAATATACCCTCCAGCGCTCCAAGGGTCTTGGCGAGAACGAGCCCGAAATGATGTGGCAGACCACCATGAATCCCGAAACGCGCCGTCTCATCTCGGTCACTCCCGCCGATGCCGCGCTCACCGAACAGATATTCGATACCCTGCTCGGCGACAATCTCCCCGCCCGTAAGGAATTTATCTCCGCCCACGGCAACGAGTATATGAAGGACGCGGATATTTAAGGGAAGTTAGTTTGTGTTGGGTGTTTTTCTGTTCTTTTCTTGAAAGAAAAGAACCAAAAGAACTTCCTGCAAGGGAATTTCTTTTGGAACATCAAGGTTGGTTTATGCGGATAAAATTTTATAATGTGTAATTTTTCTAATGTAGTGTTAGCGGACACCTCATCGGTACCGCTAACACTATTTGTTTTTATTATACATTTGTGCGGCTATTATCTTTGAAACAAATTCCCACATTCTCGGTAGGGGAGCGCCTTGGTGCTCCCGATGTCGCAAACAAATCACATCGGTACTTACGGATACGCACTTTTGCCATATAACCCCTCTATCCGTCATCCTGAGCGAGCGAAGCGAGTCGAACTTTTGGAAGGAGGAGCGGTAATATAGCGACTCCGCACAAAAGCGAAAATCGTCAAGACGATTTTCGGGATCTACTA
>SVSY01000122.1 GCA_015064065.1 Oscillospiraceae bacterium | reverse complement strand
CGGTCAGTCGCCGACAGCGATACGCTCGCCGTAGCGACTGACCGCCTTCTTTAAAAACTCGGGATCTGTCAATGCCGCCGTACCGAGAATTATTCTGTCTACGCCAATGCCCGCATAGAGATCCACTATCTCCATACTGCGTATTCCGCCGCCAACCTCGACCGAGAGCTCGGCAGCCTCAACTATTTTTTTAATGGTCTCAAAATTGTCGGCCTTTCCACTCTTTGCACCGTCGAGATCGACCACGTGCAAAAATCTTGCACCACACCTGTAAAATTCCTTTGCGACCTCTTCGGGTCTGTCGTTATATACCGTGACCTTGGCATAATCTCCCTTTTGGAGTCTTACTGCCTTTCCACCTATAAGATCAATTGCAGGTATTATATTCATCGTTTTTTCCTTGTTTTATATCTCACAAAATGCCTTAAGTATAGCGAGTCCTACGCGCTCGCTCTTCTCGGGATGAAACTGCACACCGCAAACGTTCTTGCTCCGCACGGCCGCCGTAAGCTCTGCTCCGTATTCAGCGGTCGCGATAAGCGACTCTTCGCAATCAGCGCCGTAATACGAATGGACGAAATAAACGCAGTCTCCCTCTTCAATATACTTGAAGAGCCCGTCCTTCTCACCGCAGAAATGCAAAGCGTTCCAACCGATGTGCGGTATCTTAAGTCCGTCTCCAATGACCTCGGAAATAGGTCTTATACTTCCCTTTATAAGTCCGAGCCCCTCGTGCTCTCCGTATTCGTAGCTACGCTCAAAGAGCATCTGCATTCCAAGACAAATACCGAGCAACGCTTTTCCCTTAGCACATTCATCCTTAATGACCTTATCAAGTCCGCTCTCGCGAAGCTTACGTGCCGCATCCTCAAACGCGCCTACGCCCGGCAGTACTATTCTGTCTGCGGCGGCTATTACTTCGGGATCTGAGGTAACGCAGATGTCTGCGCCGATGCTTTTAAACGAACAAGTAAGCGAAAAAAGATTGCCTACTCCGTAATCTATTATCGCTATCATCAAAGAACTCCCTTTGTGGACGGTATCTCGTCCTTTGCCTTATCGTCGACCGATACGGCTTCCTTAAGTGCGCGTGCAAACGCTTTAAATGCCGCTTCTGCTATGTGGTGAGAATTTCTTCCGTCGATCTGCTTTAAGTGAAGCGTTATACCTGCAGTCCTTGTCAGCGCGATAAAGAATTCCTCAACGAGCTCGCTGTCAAAATCACCTATCTTCTCGCTCGGGATATCAAGTCCGTAAACAAGACAGGATCTTCCCGAAACGTCGAGAGCACAGAGCACGAGTGCTTCGTCCATCGGAAGAAGCATATTGCCGTATCTTCTGATGCCTCTGCAGTCTCCAAGTGCTTCCTTGAGTGCACTTCCAAGGCAAATACCGATATCCTCTACGCTGTGGTGATAGTCGACGTTAACGTCGCCCTTGCACTCAACGTCAAGGGTCACTCCCGCGTGCTTTGCGAAAAGCGTAAGCATATGGTCAAAAAATCCGCAGCCCGTGTCTATAGTGCCTGCCTTATATTCGTCAAGACATATAGAAAGCTTTATATCTGTCTCTGCAGTCTTTCTGTTTATGTTAGCTGTTCTCATTTTTCTTCTCCTCAAGGATCTCTCGGATCGCATCAAGCAACGCTTGCATCTGCTCGCGAGTACCTACTGTTATTCGGTTGAAATCCTTTATCTTTTCCTTAGTAAAGTGTCTTACGAGTATTCCTCGCGCTCTGAGCTTTGTGTAAAGCTCTTCTCCGCCGATATCATCGCTCTTAGCAAATATGAAATTTGCCTTAGAGTCGGTCACGTAAAATCCGAGACGAACAAGCTCTTTTTGTGTATATTCCCGTGTCTCTATTATACGCTTGCAGTTATCCATATAATATTTATTATCGCGTACCGCCGCCTCGCCCGCAAGCAGAGTCAAGCGGTTTATATTATACGGATTTGTAGAGTATTTTATCTTTTCGAGATCTGCTATGATATCCTTATTCGCAATAGCATATCCGAGTCTTGCGCCCGCGAGCGAGCGGGACTTTGAAAAAGTACCTACGACAAGCAGATTGTCGTATTTCTCGGTAAGTCCGCACGCACTCTCGCCCCCGAAATCAACGTACGCCTCATCGATAAGCACGAGCTGATCGGGATTTGCTTTGACTATCGTCTCGACCTCATCAAGCATAAGAGCAAGTCCCGTGGGTGCGTTTGGATTTGCTATTACGACCGTAGCGTCGTTATGGCAATAATCCTTGACGTTGATGCTAAAATCGTCGTTGAGCGGTACAGCCGTGTATTCTACTCCGTGAAGCTCTGCATAAACGCTGTAAAATCCGTAGGATATCTCGGGAAATCTCACCTTTCTCTTTGCGCTCTCGCAGAACGCCATAAAGGAGAAATTGAGAATATCGTCAGAGCCGTTAGAAACGAATACGTTCTCAGGTCTTTTTGAAAAGAGGTCTGCTATAGCTGCCTTCAAGCTCTTGCAAGTCGGGTCTGAATACAGATTGAGGATCGAAACCGCCTCACTGTTTACCGCGTCAAGCACGCTTTGCGAGGGCGGATAGGGAGACTCATTGGTATTCAGCTTGATATATTTCATATCGGTAGGTTGCTCACCCGGAGTGTATGCTTCAAGCTCGCAATACTTTGAATTTAAAAATCTACTCATTTTCAGTCCTTGTTCTTAGTACGTATGATCGCACTCTTGGCGTGTGCCGTAAGTCCTTCCTTTTTAGCAAAATATTCAACCTTCTCGGCTACCTTTGAAAGCGCCTCCTCGGTGAAATAGGAGAACTGAGTCTTCTTGACGAAGTCGTCTACCGACAGCGGACTTGAAAATCGCGCCGTTCCGCTCGTGGGGAGCGTATGGTTAGGGCCCGCAAAGTAGTCGCCAAGTGCCTCAGGGCAATATTTACCCATAAAGATAGAGCCTGCGTGCTTTATCTTATCAAGATACTTAAAAGGCTCGTCCACGCATATCTCAAGATGCTCAGGAGCGAGTGCGTTTGCCACCTCGATAGCTTCGTCTATATTTTCCGTGATGATTATCTTGCCGTTATTATCTACGGAAGTGCGCGCGATCTCTTCTCGCTCAAGAAGTGAGAGCTGTACTTCAAGCTCCTGTGCAACGCTTTGTGCAAGTTCTTTGGAATCGGTAACGAGTACCGCGGTCGCATTTTTGTCATGCTCCGCCTGCGAGAGCAGATCTGCCGCAACGTAAACGGGATCGCAGGTTGCGTCGGCTACAACGAGTATCTCGCTCGGGCCTGCTATCATATCTATAGCTACCTTTCCGAATACCTGCTTCTTTGCCTCGGCTACGAATGCGTTTCCGGGACCGACTATCTTATCAACTGCGGGCACGCTCTCTGTTCCATATGCGAGTGCCGCCACTGCTTGCGCGCCGCCGATCTTGAATATTCTGTCAACTCCTGCGACCTTAGCCGCCGCCAATATTGCGGGATTCACCTTTCCGTCTGCAGAAGGAGGAGTTACCATAACTATCTCGGCGCAACCCGCTATCTTTGCGGGAACTGCGTTCATAAGCACGCTTGAGGGATATGCCGCCGTTCCTCCCGGAACGTAGAGACCGACCTTCTCGATCGGTATTACCTTCTGACCTATAACGACTCCGTCCTTTTCGTTCAAGAGAAAGCTGTTTCTCACCTGACGGGAATGGAATGCGTATATATTCTCTTTCGCCTCCTTGAGTATTTCTACGAATTCGGGCTCAACGAGCGCAAAAGCCTCGTCGATCTCCTCAGCCGTTACCTCAAGTGAGCTTAGAGTCACCTTATCAAATCTTTCGCAAAACTCAAAGAGAGCCGCGTCGCCCTTTGATCTTACTGCCTTTATTATATCGCTGACCGTGTCGGCAACGTTAAAAACGTTCTCTTTTCTTTCGAGTATTTCCGACTTGTCAATGTTCTTGTAATCAATGATACGAATCATTTGTCCTCCAAATTGCGCTGGGTAATTTATTTTTGCTGTTTTTCTGCAATTATCGCTTCTATTTTTTCACACATCCTGCATATCTGCTCGTTCTTGAATTTGTGGCTCACCTTATTTGCTACAAGGCGCGCACTTATGTCGACTATATCGTGCTTAGGTTCAAGATCGTTTTCGTAAAGTGTTTTACCTGTCTCTACGATATCTACGATAACATCGGAAAGTCCGAGAATGGGTGCAAGCTCAATAGAGCCGTTGAGCTTTATTATATCTATCTCTCTGCTCTGCTTATTGTAGTATTCCTTAGCGATATTCGGAAATTTTGTAGCGACTCTGAGCGTTCTGTCACGTCTGTCGCAAAAATCCTTTTTTGCCGCCACAGCCATTCTGCATTTTCCCATCCCGAGATCGAGCAGCTCGTATATATCGGGCTTATATTCAAGAATAATATCCTTGCCCGC
>SVSY01000121.1 GCA_015064065.1 Oscillospiraceae bacterium | reverse complement strand
TGCTCTACGGTGATAAATACGTATACGGTGACGTCAAATACGATCCTATCGACTATATGACGATGGGTAGTCGCGATATCAGCATCAGCGATGTCTATATCGAAGGCGATTACGTTTACGTAAAGGGTGAGAATTTTACGCCGTACAGCGTCATCTTCTGCGACGAGGACGAAAGAGATACCGAGTATCTCGACTCAAACACCCTGAGAATACCCAAGAAAACTACCTTCTTCGATTTTGCCAAGATAGAGAAGGTCGAGGTCTATCAGGTCACCGTCAAGGGCGAGCCGATGTCGAAAACGGAAGCGTTTACTGTTTCTGTCCAAAACAAAAAATAAAATAAAAGAGCTACCGAGTGTTAATTGGCACTTGGTAGCCTTTTTTGTTTATAAATTACAACTAAACCATTGGTTTAATTTGCCCGAAAAATAAGTTATTGACTTTATTTTGTGTATATGCTACAATGAAATTGTCAGGAATACGAAAGAGAGGGAGAGCAAATGAATCTTGGTGAAAAAATATACGAGCTGAGAAAGAAGAACAATCTAACGCAGGAAATGCTTGCCGACAGTCTTTACGTGTCTGCGCAAGCGGTGTCGAAATGGGAAAGAGGAGTTGCAAATCCCGATTTGGAGCTTATTCCCGCAATGGCGGCATTGTTCGGAGTATCAGCGGACGAGCTGTTTGGAATGTCTGTAAAAAATGATAACCGCGCGGCAAATGAAATGCTGGAGCAACGTATTATTTATCTTGAACGGCTCGTTGATATGCTGATGTCGGGTGATAGCGATGAGGCGTTTGAAACCTCTCTTGCTGCTTCTAATGCGCTTGAAAGCTTTGATTTTACATCAATGACCGAGAGTGAGTTGAGTAAATGGGGCTTGGAGAATGCCAAGATCATCGAATCTGAGAATAAGATCGTATTCGAGACGACTCCGAAATGGAAAACCGTAGGCAGAGTTGTTGATCCACAGATAGTTAACAAAAAAATGAATCTTGATATTCGAGCAATTAATCGAATTATCATAAAGTTCAGATCTTTCAGTACGAGTCATAAGGACACCTTGGAAATATTCTACACCACAAAAAATCATCCGAATTGGGATAGACAGAAAATGATATCCTACCCCTACTATACCGGGCAGACGTGCAGCGCCGATATAATTTTTGCAAATCCTTTCTGGGATGATACTCTGACACAACTACGCATAGATACTACTCTCGGTTATTCCGAAAGAAGCGAGATAGAATATGTCGCCCTTGTTGACGAAAATGGGGAAGTAAAATATAGCTGTAGCTTTTCAGATCCCTCCGACCCCGAAATAAAAAATTGGGAGGTTATAAACGCTACAGCCATACCCTGTCAAACGGCGCTTGCCTACAGAACCGAGTGGGTAGACAATAAGCAAGCGGTTTACGACCCTATGATTTATAACAATAATTTGTTTTTTGAAATAGGAAAGAGCAAGCACATCCATATCCGTATGAGAGTAGATCTTGACGATCCTAACTCGCGAGGCTGGACGATAAACAATAAGTTTTACAATTCCTACCTGAAATTGTATTTCAAGACTGAAGCAAGTAACGAATACAGTGAGCAAAAGCACGTAAGAGTCGATTACGTAGCAGGCTGCGGAATGATCGATCTGTACGCGGATATGTCAGCAAATGCTTTTTGGCGAGGTATACTTACGGGACTCCGACTTGACCCTGTCGAGCTTGTAGGTGCCAAAATTGAGCTTGCGCTTATAGAGATACTTGAGCCGACTGCGGTTGTGCGCTCTGCAAGTATGCTTAAGGATCTGCAGGATAGGATGCAAAGCATAGAGCTTGTGGTCGATAGTTTGCAGGACAGAGTTGACGATCTCGAGTACAGAATAGAGGATGTCGAATAAAAAAACCACGGTTGCCAAAGGCAACCGTGGTTTTTTGTGTGCAGGATATTATTTCAATTCCGCCTCAACACTCTCGGCGTATCTTACCGCCTCCATAGCATCCGCGGCATACTTGTCCGCGCCGATCATATTGGCATAATCCTCGGTCAGCACCGCGCCGCCCACTATGACCTTGCACAAGGGTGCTCGCTCGTGGAGCATAGCCACAGTCTTTTCCATCGAGGGAACTGTAGTTGTCATAAGCGCGCTGAGTCCAACGATCTCTGCCTTGTACCTCAAAGCCGCCTCAACGACAGCCTCGGGAGCAACGTCGCGCCCAAGATCAATGACCTTAAATCCGTAGTTTTCAAGCAACAAACAAACGATATTCTTTCCAATATCGTGAATATCACCCTTGACAGTAGCCATAACAACGGTCAATCTCTCCGCGCCCTCAGTCTTGCTTGCCGCAAGAGCCTCGCTGATCGGCCCGAAGGCAGCCTTTGCCGCCTCCGCGCTCATAAGAAGACCGGGCAGATAAACCGTGTGCTCCTCAAAGCCCTTGCCGACCACGTCAAGCGCAGGAATTATATGCTCCTTTACGATTTCAAGCGGAGGAGTATCCCCCAGCATCGCGACCGTAAGCTCACGCGCCTTGTCGCAACGTCCCTTTATTATAGTCTCCTTCAAAGATTCCGCGCCGTTGTCGGCAGAAGAAGTAACCGCTAACGAAATCGTTTCACTACCCGACAAACGCGCCGCGAAGTCCACGTAATCAGCGCAGTTTTCGTCAAGAGAATGAAGTGCGCGGAAGGAATAATAAGCCTTCATCATTTCAACGGAATAGGGGTTCATTATTGCCGCGGAAAGCCCGTTTTCAAGCGCGCTGACAAAGAAAGCAGAGTTGAGGACATCGCGTTCGGGAAGACCAAACGAAACGTTTGAAACGCCAAGCACCGTGTTTGCGCCAAGCTCCTCGCGAATTCTTCGCAGAGCACCGAGAGTAACGAGAGCCGCAGTCGGCTCGGCGCTGACAGTCATAGTCAGTGTGTCAAAAATTATGTCCTTTTTGTCGATTCCGTATTCCTTTGCAACGGTGAGAATTCTTTTCGCGATCTCAAGCCTGCCGTCGACCGAGTCGGGTATGCCGTTTTCATCGAGCGTAAGCGCCACAACGACTCCACCGTATTTTTTAACGAGAGGAAAGACTGCGCGCATAGAGTCTTCCTTGCCGTTGACCGAATTGATCATCGCCTTGCCGTTGTATCTGCGGAGCGCGGACTCCATAGCAACGGGATCGGCAGTATCTATCTGCAATGGCAGATTGCAAACCGCCTGAAGCGCGCAAACGACCTCTTTTATCGTCTCAGGCTCGTCAATCTCGGGCAGACCGACGTTAACGTCGAGAATATGAGCGCCCGCCGCCTCCTGATCAAGTCCTTCCTTGAGAATAAAGTCGATATCACGGTCACGAAGTGCTTGCTTGAAGCGTTTTTTACCCGTCGGATTGATGCGCTCGCCAATAAGTATCGGCGCATTCGCAAAATTAACCGCATGAGTGTAAGAGGACACGAGGGTGTCGTTTTTTTTCTCACTCATGGCAGGGACAGAAGGATTCGAAATAGCGAGAGCGCGAATATAATCGGGAGTCGTACCGCAGCATCCACCACAGATTCGAACACCCTTGCCGACGAGCATAGCGACCTCTTTCGCAAACTCCTCAGGCGTAATATCATATACCGTCTTGCCGTCCTTGATCTCGGGTAGACCCGCATTAGGCTTAAGCAGAACGGGAACAGAAGCGTATTTCAAAAGATCTTCAACAACGGGAGCAAGCTGACTTGGGCCAAGCGAGCAGTTCGCTCCGATAGCGTCCGCGCCCATGCCCTCAAGCATAGCCACCATAGCCGCAGGCGATGCGCCCGTCATAAGTCTGCCGTCAGATCCGTAAGCGTTGGAAACAAAGACGGGCAGATCGCAGTTTTCCTTCGCCGCGAGCAAAGCCGCCTTTGTCTCGTAGCTGTCGTTCATAGTCTCAATGAATATAAGATCGACACCGTATTTAACTCCAAGCTTGACTGTCTCGGCAAAAAGGGAGACGGCATCCTCAAAATCAAAGTCTCCGTAAGGCTTTAAAAGCTTACCCGAAGGACCGATGTCGAGAGCGATAAACTTTTCCTTGCCGCAGTCGGACGTCTCTTTCGAAATTTTCGCGTTCTCGACCGCCGCGCGAACGATGTTCTCAAGCTCCTCGTGGGAGAATTTCAGAAGATTGGCGCCAAAGGTGTTGGTAGAAACCACGTTTGAACCCGCATTGTAATAATCACGGTGAATTTTCTGTATCACCTCGGGGTGAGAGATATTCCAACGTTCAGGCAATTCACCTGCCGCAAGTCCGTGAGCCTGCAAAAGCGTGCCCATGCCTCCGTCGAGTATAAGCAGATTGTTTTTAATATAATCAAGTATTTTCATTTCAGTTTAATAAATTCCTATTATAGCGGTTACCGATTTTGTCGGCGACATAATCAGGCTGTCGTTGAGCGTAAGACCGATCCGTTTGTCGCAACCAAGTATAGCGAATATCTCCTTTTGTGTATCAAGCGGAAAATCGCCGTATCCGGGGCTGAACCTCGGACGAAGCCGTTTGCCCTGCAAGCCTTGCTTTCTTGCCATCTCGGCGCAAAAAACGTCACACAG
>SVSY01000120.1 GCA_015064065.1 Oscillospiraceae bacterium | reverse complement strand
CCGATCTGCACAAAAGAGCGGCAGTCGGAACAGGTCTCGGCCTTTCGATAGTAAAGGGAATACTTGAGGTCCACAATGCCACGTACGGTGTAACAAGTTCGCTTGGAAATGGCTCTACCTTTTGGTTTGAGCTCAAGACTGCTGACAGTGCGGAATACAGTGTAGAAATAGTTGAAATATGATTTGGGAAGTAATTTATGTTGACTTTTAAAGATAAAAGACTCGAGGATATTCTTACGTGTCCAATTTGCAGATCCAAGATGACAGTTATGCGAGAGCCGTCAGCAACTCTCTGCTGCGGCGGGGCAAGACGTCACTCATACGATTTTTCATCAGCAGGATACGTAAATCTTTCCGCTCCGATACAAAGCGGAGGCGGAGACTCAAAGCAAGCGGTGCGTGCGAGAAGCGATTTTTTGGATCTTGGATATTATAAGCCGATATGTGACCGCCTTTGCGACGTGCTGAACGAGTATTTTTCTGCCCCTGCCGAAAAGACGGTTTTGGATGCGGGGTGCGGAGAAGGGTATTACACTACCGCTATTGCGGCAAATGGTTTTTCCACGGTAGGCTTTGATATTTCAAAATTTGCCGCCGAAGCTGCTGCAAAACGCGCAAAACGCGTTCAGCTTTCTAATGCGCTCTTTGGGGTGGCAAGCGTTTTCGAGCTTCCCGTAGCAGAAGAAAGCGTCGATTGCATAGTCAACGTTTTTGCGCCCTGCGCGGAAAAGGAATACACCCGTGTACTCAAAAATGGCGGTATATTGATAGTCGTGTGTGCGGGCGTTGACCATTTGCTCGGACTTAAACAGGCGATATATGAAAATATTCACAGAAACGAAGCGCGTGCAGATATGCCGGAAGAGCTTTGCAAAATAGCGTCGCATAGGCTTACTTATGATATTAAGGTCAATGGCACGCAGAACATAAAAAATCTTTTTGCTATGACGCCTTATTATTGGAAGACCTCTCCCGATGACGTTAAAAAGCTCGACTCGCTTGATACCCTTACAACAAAGATAGATATTAACTTTGAAGTTTTTCAAAAAAGATAAAGGATAAAGACATTATTATGAATACACCCGATATAACTCTTATCATTCCAATGTATAACGAAAGTAAGATCATCAAGGATACAGCTAACACGCTGCACCAATATATGAGCACTCATTTTGAAAGCTACGAGATACTTTTCTCGGACGACGGTTCAAAGGACGGTTGTGCAGACATAGTGCGTCAGATGGAGCTCTCAAATGTGCGAGTCGTAGGATATCCGCAAAATCACGGAAAGGGCTGCGCTATACGCACGGCTATGCTTGAAGCAAAGGGGCGAATAGTTATGTTTACCGATGCCGATCTTGCGTACGGCGAAGAGGTGATAGGAAGATTTTTCGAGCTTCTTGATAATGACGATAACGCTTCGATGCTTATAGGATCAAGAAATCTTTCAAAAGATGGGTACGAGGGTTATACGCTCTTACGAAAGCTTATGTCCAAAGCGTACATAAAGCTGCTTGGAATAATAGGAGGCTTCAAGCTTTCGGACTCACAGTGCGGCTGTAAGGCATTCAAAAACGTTGCGGCAAAGGATATCTTCTCTCGTTGTAAGGTAAACGGATTTGCATTTGATTTCGAAAGCATAATATGGGCACAGAAGCTCGGTTATAAGATAGCACAAGCACCCGTGAAGATAATCAATCACCGTGAGTCCACTGTGCACATCTTCAGAGATACTTTTAAGATGCTAAAAGACGTGACGGGAATACGCCGCCGCATAAATAAAGAGCTCAAGGCTAATAAGAACAACGAAAGGTAAGGCAAAGATGGAATTTTCGAAGCTTTTGGAAGAGCGCAGAAGCATAAGAGCTTATAAAGACGGAGAAAACGTTAGTGTTTCAGATATCGAAGCTATGGTATATGCCGCACAGCAAGCGCCGTCTTGGAAGAATTCTCAGTCGGGAAGATACTACGCGGTTATCTCAGAGGAAATGACCGAAGCGGTAAGACTTAACTGTCTGCCCGACTTTAATCGTGATAGGACTGCCGGTGCGGCGGGATACGTGGTTACGACCTTCAAACGCGGAAACGCAGGCTTCAGACCCGACGGTACACAGACCGATGATCTTGGCGACGGATGGGGTGCTTACGATCTTGGCTTGCAGAATGCCAATTTTATACTTAAGGCTCGCGAGCTTGGCTATGATACGCTTATTATGGGATTGCGTGACGAGCAAAAGCTTCGCGAAATGCTCTCTGTCTCCGATGACGAGATAATGGTAGCCGTGATCGCTATCGGCAAGCGAGCGAGCGACCCTCAGAAACCGCAAAGAAAGAATATCGAGGAGATTTTAAAGGTATTTTAAGCAGGTGACTTTATGAGCAAATTTTTGATAATACACCCCGAAGAGATCAGCGAAAAGTGGATAATGCGTTTGTGCGATCTTGAGGCGGACACGCTCGGAATACATTCCGTGGGAGGTACGAACGCGCACGTGTATCTTCAAAATATGCTCGAGGATCTGAGATCCGACGGCGTAAGAAGTCTGCTTGATGAGGCGAAAAAAAGAGGACTTGCGATCGAATACGAGCTTCACGCCGCGTCATTCCTTTTGCCGCGCGAGCTTTTTTCAGAGCACCCCGAATACTTTAGAGTAGATGCCGATGGGAAGAGAACTCCCGAATTCAATTTCTGCGTTTCAAATCCTCAGGCACTGAAAATAGCCTCTCGCAGAGCGGCAGAGCTTACCCAATCCCTGTATTTGAGCTCGAATAAATTCTATCTTTGGCTTGACGACGGTAAAGAGCTGCACTGTCATTGCCCAAAATGCCGTGAGTTTTCTTCATCTGACCAACAATTGATAGCACTTAACGCAATGCTCGCGGAAATAAAAAACGTTCGCCCCGATGCAAAGCTTGCGTACCTTGCATACTGCACGACGACCGATGTACCTAAGAAGGTAAGACCGCACAAGGATATTTTCCTTGAATATGCACCGTTTGAACGGGACCGCGCGAAGCCTGCAAGTAATATGTGCGAAGCGGAAAAAGAAAATCTCATAGCTCTGTTTGAACTTTTCGGTAAGAAGGATTCTAAAATACTTGAGTATTGGTATGATAATTCAATGTTCTCGGGTTGGAAAAAGCCACCCAAATATTTATCGGTAGATAATGCTATGGTTATTGACGACGTAGCTTTTTACCGTGAACTTGGTTTTGAAAATATCGGCTCATTTGCTTGCTATCTCGGTGCGGACTACGAAGAGCTTTTTGGAGACCCCGATCTTAATTCATTCAGAAACGTATAGTAAAATACGAAAATGCAACGCAGACGACCGTCTGCGTTGCATTTTTTGTACTTCCGTATTCAAGGATTAACAAAACTTAAACATTTCGCAAAACAATCAAAAACAAACGTCCTGTATAATACAGTCACAAAATCAAAAACAGACACAGAGAGGTAATTTATAATGAACAGAAACGATCAGCAGTTTATGGCACAGAAGATCCGCGCTCAGTATATGGAAAAGACTCCCTCGGAGCTTGACGCGCTCCGTGAGCTTGACGCAAAGGTAAAGCGTCCCGCAAACGTATTTGCATACATCTTCGGAAGCATTTCCGCCATTGTTATGGGCGCAGGTATGAGCCTTGTGATGACAGATATCGGCGCGACCATCGGCATCACCAGCGCACTTGTCCCCGGAATTGCAATTGGTGTCCTCGGACTTGGCATGGCGCTTCTCACCTATCCGATGTATAAGGGCATTCTTAATTCTCGAAAGAAGAAGTACGGCGCTGAAATTCTGAAACTCAGCGAAAAAATAATGAATCAATAAAGCACAAGAAATAGAATAAAAAGAGTACGAAGTAATAGCATAAGGCAGATAAGGCGAATATAAAAGCAAAGGAGTAGAAAATGAACGCTATTGAAATTAGAAATCTTTCAAAAAGCTTTCGCTCAATGTATGCAGTAGATCACCTGAATATGACCGTTCCGCAGGGAGCTATTTACGGCTTCATTGGTGAGAACGGTTCAGGAAAATCCACCACCGAGAAGCTGATCTGCGGTCACCTCGTTCCAGACGGCGGCGAGATCAAACTGTTCGGTAGAGATTACACCGATCCCGGCGTGCGCGTAAGAGTCGGCGCACTGATTGAGAATGCAGGCTGTTTCCCCGGTTCGTCCGTGTATCAGAACCTTATGATGCAGTGTATCAATCTCGGCATCGAAAACGCAGACGAGGAAATCCACCGTGTGCTTGAGATCGTGCGTATGGAAGATAACGCAAACATCAAATTTAAGAGTTGTTCTCTCGGTATGAAGCAGCGTATCGGCATCGCTATGGCTCTGCTCGGCGATCCTGCACTTCTCATTCTCGACGAGCCGATCAACGGTCTTGATACCGACGGTATGCGAATTATGAGAGAAATACTTGTGGATATTACAAAGAAATACGGTTGTACCGTTCTCATTTCCTCGCACATTCTCGGTGAGCTTGAAAAAATCGCAACCCATTACGGAATTATCCGTCAGGGAAGAATGATAATGGAGCTTTCTGCTGAGGAAATGGACAGTCGTGCGCAGGTGTTTATCTCACTTAAATGCGCGGATATGCAGGGCGTAAAAG
>SVSY01000119.1 GCA_015064065.1 Oscillospiraceae bacterium | reverse complement strand
TCGCCCGTTGGCGAGAGCTGGGAGCTCTCTG
Organism: Oscillospiraceae bacterium; assembly: GCA_015064065.1. GTDB lineage: Bacteria > Bacillota > Clostridia > Oscillospirales > CAG-272 > HGM12713. The sequence continues at coordinate 4,688 of SVSY01000119.1, read as the reverse complement.
TCCGCAAAAACGAGAACAGCGTCGTCGAAAACGGCTCTCTTAGCGGCAGGACCCTCGCTTCACTTATAGACGAATACGGAGCTCGCATAACCGCGGGAGCATTTTCGTCAAAGGATTTTCCGCTTCTCGTCAAGCTTATCGACGCGGGCGACGATCTTTCTGTTCAGGTCCACCCCGACGACGACTATGCCGCAAGAGTTGAAGCTGACCGCGGCAAGACTGAGATGTGGTACGTAGTCGAAGCCGACGAGGGTGCACGCATAGTGTTCGGTCTTGGCGACGGCGTTACCAAGGAGTATCTCTCCGCCGCGCTTGTCTCAGGCGAGCCCGAGCGTCTTTGCTCTGCGCTCCGATATATACCCGTAAAGGCGGGCGAGACCTACTTTATCCCCGCAGGACTTCCCCACGCTATCGGCAAGGGCATTCTTATTGCCGAGATACAGCAAAACTGCGATCTGACCTACCGAGTTTACGACTACGGCAGACTCGGTCTTGACGGCAAGCCCCGCGAGCTTCACGTAAAGAAGGCTCTCGACGTTATAAGAGCCTTTGAGCCGCAGGAGATCGAAGCTATCCGCTTCTCGCGCAAAAAGAACGGTACGGAGTGCGGCACTCTGCTTGCAGACTGCGAGTTCTTCCGCGTTCTGAAGCTTGACGTCGACGGAACTCTCTCGCTCCAAAACGATGCCAAGATGCGCCACCTTCTCGTGCTTGGCGGAAGCGGCGCAATACTGCACGGCTCGCGCGAATATCCCCTCGAGCGCGGCTCAAGCTATCTCTTGCCCGCCGAGCTTTCGGACATCACTCTGCGCGGCTCCTTCTCTGCTGTGCTCTCTTCGTCGAACTTGTAAGAGTTAGTTTGTGAAGTTAGTTTGTGTTAGGTTTTTTGCCACCTTTCTTTCGAGAAAGGTGGCGCCAAAGAACTTGCTGCAAAGAAGTTTTTGGGAACATCAAGGTTGGTTTATACGGATAAAATTTTATAATTAAGTAATTTTTCTAAGGAAGTGTTCTCGGACAGCTCATCGCTACCGAGAACACTTTTTATTTTGATTATATGTTTGCACGGCTATTATCTTTGAAACAACCTTCTACAAACCGGTAGGGGAGCGCCTTGGTGCTCCCGATGTTGCAATCAAATCACATCAGCACGCACGGCTGTTGCCGAAAGTGGCGCTTTTCCTTAGCCTTCCCCAGCGGGGAAGGGGGACCGCTTGCGGTGGATGAGGAGAAATTATCTTTGAAACAATTTTCTACATTCTCGGTAGGGGAGCGCCTTGGTGCTCCCGATGTCGCAATCAAATCACATCTGCACTCACGGCTACGCACTTACAAACGACCACCCACAAATTGTAGGGGTCGGCGCCTCGACGACCCAAGGTCACAAACAAATCACATCGGCACTCCCGGCTGTTGCCGAAAGTGGCGCTTTTCCTTAGCCTTCCCCAGCGGGGAAGGGGGACCGCTTGCGGTGGATGAGGAGAAATTATCTTTGAAACAAATTTCTACATTTTCGGTAGGGGAGCGCCTTGGTGCTCCCGATGTCACAATCAAATCACATCTGCACTCACGGCTACTGCTGAAAGCTTCGGTATCTTTTGGTGAAAAATACCTTAAAAAATCTCTCAAATTTTTTCATTTTTCTATTGCAAAACCCGAAACTTTGTGGTACTATTGAACCATAGAGATCTCACCCGAAAAGGAGGATATACTATGAAGATCGGAATTTGCACGTCCGACCCCAAGCAGATACTGCTTGCTTATGAATTGGGCTACGATTTCGTAGAAGTAAACAACAAGGGAGACGTTATGAACGACGAAAAATACCCCGAGCTTCTCGCGCTTTCAAAAAAGCTCCCCGAGGGATTTTTCTACTCCTGCAACTGCCTGCTCGCGCCCTCTCCCCGCATCACAGGTCCTGATGCCGACCCCGACGGGCTCAGAGAATACTGCGAGAAGAGCTTCGCCCGTCTTGCAGAGCTTGGCGTACGTATGATCGTTTTCGGCTCATCCGATGCAAAGAGGATACCCGAAGGATTTTCGCGCGAGGTAGCTACAGAGCAGATAATAAACGCCGTCCGTATGTTCTCCGATATCGCAGAAAAATACGGTCAGCGCGTCTGCATCGAGCCTCTGCGCGAAGCAGAATGCAACTGCGTAAACACGGTAGACGAGGCTGTCGAGATCGCTGCGCTTGCAGACCGTGCAAACGTAGGCGCACACGCCGACTATTACCATATGATGCAGAACGGCGAGAAGCTATCCAAACTCACAACCTTGGCTAAGCACATAATGCACACTCATATAGCGAGCCCCTGCAAGCGTAACGCACCCTCTGACGACGACGGTGCGGACTACAAATATTTCTTCGACGCCCTGCGCCGCGGCGGCTACGATGCTACCGTCTCGTTTGAGGGCTCTTTCAACCCTACGCGCGAGGATATGCGCGAGATGCACGACTATCTCGCATCTCTCTGAAAATTAACACTATCTTATGAAAGGAAACGCTATGGAGAATTCAGGTATCAATGAAGACCTCATAAAGATAACTCATTACGAGCTTGCAAGCGAGCTCCCCGACCCCTTTACCTTTAACGACGGAAGCAAGGTCAGCACTTCTGACGATTGGGAGCGCCGCCGCAAAGAGATCTACGAGAGTGCCGTCGGCATTCAGTACGGCGATATCCCCCCTGCCCCCGATTTTCTTGAGGTAGAGCCGATCTACCTCCCCGGAAAGACCGGAATAAGCTCTTTTCGCATCATCACGGGCAGACGTGAGCGCCCCATAAGCTTTACCATGTCGCTCCGCCTTCCCGAGAATTACGATCCCAACGAGCTTCCTCCCGTAGTCGTCATCGGTGACGCCTGCTTCCCCTATATGTTCAATAAGGATTATCTGAATCTCTTCATAAAGAACGGAGTTGCGCTCGCTACCTTTAACCGCACCGAGCTTGCGCCCGATCTTGCAAGCTATCTTGAAGACTCGCTCAAAGGTCTCGGCACTCTCTCAACGCTCGTACGCGAGAGCTTTGAGAAGGTCGAACGCGACGGTCACCGCGTAGGTCAGATCTACGACACCTATCCCGAGTATGATTTCGGCTCTATTGCCGCTTGGGCTTGGGGATACGCTCGCTGTGTCGATGCGCTTGAGATACTCAAGCTCACCGATATGGACTGTGTCGCCTTCTCGGGTCACTCGCGCGGCGGCAAGACAGCGATCCTCGCGGGCGTTATCGACAGCCGTGCAAGGATAGTCAACCCCAACGCTACCTGCGCGGGCGGTTGCAGCTGCTACAGACTCTACGTCAAGGCTATCTGCGAGGACGGCGTTGAGCGCGAGAGCGAGCTCGGACAGCGCCTCGTTTCTGCCTTCCCCTTCTGGATGGGTTCAAAGCTCCCCGAGCATCTTAAAAACGTCGCCGAGCTCCCCTTTGATTCGCACTATCTCAAGGCTCTCGTAGCTCCCCGTATCCTCTTTGTATCCGAGGCGGCAAGCGACATATGGGCAAATCCCGTCGGAACTTGGCAGACGAGCGAGGCGGCACGCGAGGTCTACAAATTCCTCGGCTGTGAGGAAAATCTTCTCTGGTATTTCCGCCGCGGAACACATTTTCACGAGCTTGAGGACGTTGAGCAGCTCATAAACGTAGTGCGCCACGTAAAATACGGTGAGCCGCTAAACGACAAATATTTCAAGAAGCCATTTGGCGACGTACCGCCCGCATACAGCTGGCGAGCACCCAAAGTCAAGTAAAAAATCAGGGGACTGCTTCATTCAGCGCAAAACGTCTAAATCAAGCAGCCCCCTTTTTTATGTCTCAAAAAATTTTTTAGTATTTTTTCACATATTGGGTATGACATTTGAACGACATTTTGCGTTTTTTCTGTGAAAAAGTAACAAAGGCTCTTGGCTTGGTGCACGTCTTTTTCTCCTTTGTATCTTTTTCGACGAAATTTTCATTAAAAAATCGTCTATTTTTCACTATTTACAAATTTGCCTTTTTGGTGTATAATACAAAAGCTGTCGGCGGCACCAACTCCACAGCCACGCACAACTGTCTTTATCACCTTGCGGAATATCAATCTTATGATATCAAACGCGCACGGGATAGACCCACGGTTGTGCTTTTATTTTTTTTATAGTTAGTTTGTGTTGGGGTTTTATTTTCGCGACTTTCTTTCGGAGAAAGTCGCCCAAAGAACTTGCTGCAAGGAAGTTTTTTTGAAACATCAAGGTTGGTTTATGCACTAAAAACGGCATAGTAAGTAATTTTTCTAAGGAAGAGTTTTTGGACACCTCATCGGTACCAAAAACTCTTTTTTATTTTAATTATATGATTATATGTTTGTACGGCTGTCATCTTCGAAACAACCTTCTACAAACCGGTAGGGGAGGGGGCAACGTTCGCGAAGCGAACTTGACGCTGAGCAAAGCGAAGCATATTGCTCCTCCCGATGTCGCAAACAAATTACATAGGTATTTACGGCTACCATCTTTGAAACAAATTCCTACAAACCTGTAGGGACCGGCGTCCTCGACGGTCCGATGTCATAATCAAATCCCATCGGCACGAACGGCTACACACCTTTGCAAAACAAACACTAAACGTGTCATCCTGAGCGAGCGAAGCGAGTCGAACTTTTGGAAGGAGGAGCGGTAATATAGCGACTCCGCACAAAAGCGAAAATCG